>DGII01000101.1 GCA_002393095.1 Lachnospiraceae bacterium UBA3826
CCTCACCGGCTCTCGCCGCCTCGATATTGGCATTAAGCGCAAGCAATGAGGTCTGGCTTGATATGGCCATGATCGCCTCCGTAAGATCGTTGATCCTTGATACTGCCTGAGAATCCGCTATTGCCTTCTCAGTCTTACGCTTCATATCCTCATACAAGGATGTGGTGCGTCTGGTAGCCTCATCCGTATCATCGCTTAACTTAGAGGCTCTGCCCATGATCTCCTCAGCCTGCTTTTGTCCGCTGCGTGACAGCTCTTTTATGAGATCCGCATCCTCCTTCATCTCTTGGATATTGGCCTGTATATTGTCTGCCGATGCGGATGTCTCCTGCATACCTGCCGCAAGCTCTTCTGTGGTGGATGAAGCATCCGTACACATGGAATCTATCTCTACGCTTGAATCCGATACCCTGCCTACTCTTGTATCAAGAGTGTCACTGGCATGATTGATCTCTCCCACTATGCCTCTTAAGCTGTCTCTCATCATCTTAAGGGCTCTTGCCATGCTGCCCAGCTCGTCACCTCTAAGCTGCAGGTTCTGCATACGTCCCTTGGATACGAAGTTGAATTCCGCTGTCTCAACTATCATTTCCTTAATGTAAGCCATAGGCTTTGTAAGCATCATGGAGAATACTATGCCTGCCGCTCCGCAGATGATGATGATGCCGACTATCAGTATGGCGGCAAGCTTCTGCACATCCGACATGAATGAGAACGCATCCTTTTCATCTGCCGTCACCACCAGAATGCTTCGGTCAGAGAGGATACTGTAGCCCGCTATCTTATTGGCTCCCTTGAATTCATAGGTTACAACAGCATCGGCCGGTGTCCTTCCGGCTGCAAGCTCTGCCACAATACCCTTGACCACCTCATTCTCTACCGGATTGCCTACCTTATCCTGTGTCGGATGGTACTGCATGATCCCGTCCGATGTTACCAAATAAGCATACGAGCTGTCCATACCCTTGATCTTCACATGAGAAAGAAGTGCATTGTAATCATCATAGGTAAGAGTGCCCTTAATGGCTATATCTTCATTGACCAAAGCCGCATATGCGGTTGCAAGATCTCCCACATTATTCTCAACCGAGGTCTTAACCTCTGTCTTGGTCAGGCCCGAATACAGCAGAATGGATATGATGGTGGCGATCAAAGAGCTTACCACCACAAGTACTGCTATCTTAAGTCCCAGAGACTTCATAAAAGGTGTCCTGCCGTGAATGTCCTCATTGGCAAGTCTTGCCCTCTTAGCCTCAGCCTTAGTCTCCGCCCTAGTATCTCCCATTTACTTATCCCTCCAAGTAAGAATGAACTCCTCGTTCCTTTTTTCAGCTAATTATACCATAATTCGCTACCGTAATGAATAATTTTTGTTGCTTTTTTATTAAATTGTCAGAATCTTTGTCCGTAAACACTATGCTCCGTCTACTGGATTCGTAATATATAAATAATAGGTAGATATGTTATTGGATATTGAATTTCAGTGCATATGATAGTAAAATAACTAATAGCATATTTTCGTCGGTACGTATGATAAAAGGCGATGATATGATTCTTAATCATATACAGGAAGGAATGATGACAATGGACAAGAAGAATGTTGATTGGGCTAATCTCGGCTTCGGATATATGAAGACGGATTACCGTTATGTATCCAACTACACAAACGGTGCATGGGATGAAGGCTGCATGACCGAGGATGATACGATCACCATGAGCGAATGCGCAGGCGTACTTCAGTATGCACAGACCGTTTTTGAAGGAATGAAGGCATATACCACCGAGAAGGGACAGACCGTGGTATTCCGTCCCGACCTTAACGCAGAGAGAATGATCGATTCTGCCAAGCGCTTAGAGATGCCTCCTTTCCCCAAGGAGCGGTTCATTGATGCGGTAGAGAAGCTTGTCAAGGCCAATGAAGCCTGGGTTCCCCCTTACGGAAGCGGAGCGACCCTGTATATACGCCCCTATATGTTCGGCATCAACCCCGTCATAGGTGTTAAGCCTGCCAATGACTACCAGTTCAGGGCTTTTGCTACACCCGTAGGTCCCTACTTCAAGGGTGGTATCAAGCCTCTTACTATCAAGATAAGCGACTTTGACCGTGCCGCACCTCACGGTACGGGACATATCAAGGCAGGACTTAACTATGCCATGAGTCTGCATGCTATCGTTACGGCACATAACGAGGGCTTTGATGAGAATATGTATCTTGATGCGGCTACACGTACCAAGGTTGAGGAGACAGGCGGTGCCAATTTCTTATTCGTTACTAAGGACGGTAAGGTAGTTACACCCAAGTCAAACAGCATACTTCCTTCCATCACACGTCGTTCGCTTATGCAGGTAGCCAGGGAATACCTTGGTCTCGAAGCCGAGGAGCGTGAGATATACAAGGACGAGCTTAAGGATATGGCAGAATGCGGACTATGCGGAACTGCTGCCGTTATCTCGCCCGTAGGCAAGATCGTGGATCACGGCACCGAGATATGCCTGCCTTCAGGCATGAGCGAGATGGGACCTGTCACCAAGAAGCTATACGATACCCTTACAGGCATCCAGATGGGACGCATTGAGGCGCCTAAGGGATGGATACATGTTATAGAATAGGTTATACCTCAGGGACGCAGGGGCGGGTCACTCCGTCTCTGCTCCATTTTTTATATTTTTATTTTTTAAGGAGAGTAAGTTGAACAGAGCATTTGGAAAATCGGGGAGAATCTTATCAGGCGTTGTAACGGCTGTCCTCTTTTGTGCAGCCGTCTTATCTTTCTCACATCTGTCATATGACGGCTTATCACATGCCGCCGTGGGCGACAGAAGGGATCTGTTAGGTGAAGGAACTGACTACACCTCGATACTCTATGATTCAAGCAACGGTCTGCCCACCTCTGAATGTAATGCCATAGTCCAGAGTGCGGACGGCTTCATCTGGTTGGGTGGCTACAGCGGTCTGATACGTTATGACGGCACCAACTTCAACAGATTCGATTCCACGACAGGGATATCCAGCGTATTCAGTCTCTATGTTGACTCTAAGGACAGGGTATGGATCGGCACCAACGAGAACGGCATAGCCTACTACGATCACGGAGATATGCATGTATACGGACGGGTAGAGGGTCTTAGATCCTATTCCGTAAGAGCCATCAACGAGGATACGAACGGCAATATCATCATAGCCACCACACAAGGCATAGCCTACATCGGCGAGGATATGAACATCCATGTGATAGATGATCCTCAGATCAATTCCGAGTATATTACTCGTCTTGTACGTGATGATGCGGGCAATATGTACGGACTCACCTTAAGCGGAGCGGTTTTCTCCATCAGTAACTTAAGGATAAATGCATATTATGACCCTGAGCATTTTGGCTCTGACCCTGTCAATACCATTTACCCCGACCCTGACAGTGATGTCAATCTCCTTATGGGAACCACCGGTGATGAACTTCTTACCGTTGACGCTTCGCGCGGAATGAAGGTCTGCAAGAAGAAGAACCTCGGCAGTCTTAAGAATATCAACGCAATATATAGGAACAAGGGACTTACATGGATAACCGCCACTAACGGAATCGGATATATAGACGAATCAGATAACTATCACGATCTTAACGATATACCAATGAACAATTCCATCGGTAATATCCTTAAGGATCATGAGGGCAATATGTGGTTCACATCCACCAGACAGGGTGTGCTTAAGCTTGTTCCCGACCGTTTTACCGACTTAAGCGAGCTTGCCGGTCTGGATACTATGGTCGTCAATTCCACATGCATAAGGGACAGATATCTGTATCTTGGAACCGATAACGGTCTTACCATCATCACCACCGGCTCCTATGCGCGGATCAAGAACGAGCTGACAGAGATGCTAAGCGACATACGTATCAGAAGCATCAAGCTTGACTCCAATAACAATCTGTGGTTTTCAACCCATGGACAATACGGGCTGGTCTGCTACTCTCCGGATGAGACGATCACCTGCTATAATGAGGAGAATGGAATTGATGCCCCCAAGGTCCGTACAAGCACCGAGTTATCCGACGGCTCCATAGCTGTTGCAACCGGCAACGGTGTATTCTTTGTCAAGGACGGCAAGGTCTCAGAACATCTCGGACAGGAGAACGGCATTAATAATACGGAAATCCTGTCTCTTGAGCAGGGGCCTGACGGTAAGCTCTATATGGGCAGCGACGGAGACGGAATATATGTATATGACGGCAAGATGGTCTCCAGACTGGGACTTGAAGACGGACTTACAAGCGAGGTCGTCATGCGAATCAAGTGGGATAAGGAGCATGAAATGTTCTGGTTCATCACCTCCAACTCCATAGAATACATGAAGGATGGCAAAATAACTGCCGTATCCAGCTTCCCGTACTCCAATAACTACGATATATATTTTAACGGACACGGCGGCGCATGGGTACTCTCTTCCAACGGTATATATGTAACCAGAGCAGATGAGCTCATCGCCAATAAGAATATAGAATATACCTTCTACAATACCAAGAGCGGACTTCCCTACATCACAACAGGCAATTCCAGAAGCCACCTTACGGATGACGGCAAGCTGTATATATCAGGTACAACGGGTGTCTGCCTCGTGGATATAGATGCGGAATTCGGCAATAACGATCTGGTCAAGCTGGCTATCCCCTCAATCGAGGTTGACGGAAGGATAATACCGATACGCGCAGACGAGACGATCACAGTTCCCGCCGGTGCCAGAAGAATCGATATCAACGCTTACGCTCTTACCTACGGACTGAGCAATCCAAGAATAAGCTATATGCTTGCAGGCTTTGATAAGGAGCCTGTAATGACCACCAAGCAGGATATGTCCGGCATAAGCTATACCAACCTTGACGGCGGAAGATACACCTTCCATCTCAATGTCATCAATGATGAGACCGGCAATATAGACAAGACCCTGTCAGTTACCATTAACAAGGAATCCTCTGTCTATGAGAATATGTGGTTCTGGGTCATCCTGATGGGGATAGCTGTCATCGGACTGGCGATCCTTATGTATCGCTTCTTCCAGAAGAAGAATCTCGCACTTTTAAAGAAGCAGGCTGAAGATCAGGCTTTCATCAACCAGATCATACATACCTTTGCAAAGTGTATTGATATGAGGGACACTCAGAATCAGGGGCACTCCTTCCGTGTGGCATACTATACAAGGATGCTTGCCCAGAAGCTTGCTTCCAAGAGAGGTTATGATGAAGAGAAGATCAACGAATACTACAATATTGCTCTCCTACACGATATCGGTAAGTTAAGCATACCTGACAGCATACTCAATAAGCCAAGCCGTCTGGATGATGATGAATATGCGATAATGAAATCCCATGCAGCCAAGGGTGCGGAGATTCTTAAGGAGGTTAATATAGTCAACGATCTGTCGGTAGGAGCCGGTTGTCACCATGAGCGTATAGACGGCAAGGGATATCCCAATGGTCTGTCAGGAGAGGAGATACCGGAGGTGGCAAGGATCATCGCAGTTGCCGATACCTTCGACGCTATGTACTCTACACGTCCTTACCGTAAGCAGTTAGATATCAACGTGGTACTTGAAGAGATCAAGCGAATCCGCGGTACACAGCTTGAAGAGGAGGTTGTGGACGCACTCCTTGAATTGTGCGCAGAGGGACGTATCGAGTGGAATATGATCAATGAGGCCATTAAAAACGGCACTCCCGCTTCAACCAGAGTAGAGCCGGTAAATCTTAATGAAGGTACGGATAAAGCCAGTGATGGGCAGGATGCGGATACTGCTCCGGATGACGATAAAGCAGGTGATAACACTCAGGATAAGCTGACACAGACAGACAGTGGAAAGACCTCATCCGATAAGGACAGGTCGGACGCAGATGACGATACAAGTGATTTCCAGAAGAGTCTCGGTCTGTGACCATGCTACGACATATCATAGCCAATCTTAATTATTGTGAATTAAACATAAAGTGATAAAGATGTAATAAAGAGGTGATAAACGATGAATAAGCTTCTAAGTAAATTAGGACCCATGAGTTCAGGAGAGGAGAAGGAAAAGCAGCCCATGCATCCCATGCTGCTGCTTGTGATAATACTGATCCTGTGTGTATTGATATCATATATCATTCCCGCAGGCACATATGAGCGTACCTCGGCAGGCGATGGTACGGCCGCTCTTATTAATGCGGGAAGCTTCATGTATATCGAACGCTCCCCCGCCTCTGCTGCCGATCTGCTCATATCAGTTACAATGGGACTGCAGCGAGGCTCGGCCGTGATCTTCTTCTTACTCATAATAGGCGGCATGTTCGCCATACTTAACGGCACGGGCGCACTCAATGTAGGCATTGCCAATATGCTTAAAAAGCTTAAGGGAAAGGAGATCCTCATCATCCCCATTATGATGGTAATGTTCGGATGCGGGTCAGCCTTCTGCGGCAATTTCGAAGAGTATCTTGTATTCATTCCGCTTATCCTTGCCTGTTGCATAACAATAGGATATGACTCCCTCACTGCTGTCGGGATAGTGTTCGCGGCGGCGGCTGCCGGATATGCCGGTGCCATAACCAACTCCTTCACCATCGGCACAGCCCAAGAGATAGCAGGGTTGCCAGGCTTCTCCGGCATGGGACTGAGGATAGTACTCTTTGTCGTACTTATATCCGTGTCCGTGATATATATCATGTGGTACGCCTCTATGATCAGGAAAAATCCACGACTCAGCGGCGCATATCAGTATGATCAGAATTACAATCAGGATAAGAAGCTTAAGCTTGAAAGTATACCTCATCTTACTGTTAAGCAGGCTTTCACCATTGCGGTATTCATACTTGGGATAGGCTTCGCTATATGGGGTGTCATAGAGAACGGCTTCTATGTGGATGAGCTTTCGGCCATTTTCCTTGCAGTGGGTATAGCCGGCGGTCTGATCGGAGGACTCGGACCTACCGAGATATGTGAGAAGTTCGTCAAGGGCTGTCGTGATATGCTGCTTCCGGGGCTTATGATAGGTCTGGCCAATTCCGTGATCATAATTCTGGAGAATTCCAATATACTTGATACCATACTTCACTGGATGGCAGGAATTCTGCTGTCTCTGCCGACAGCCTTCCTAGCCTGCGGAATGTTCATAGCTCATGACCTGTTCAATGTAATCGTACCTTCAGGTTCCGCACAGGCCAATATCACTATGCCGCTTATGATTCCTCTCGCCGATGCGGGCGGTATCACCAGACAGACTGCGGTTCTGGCTTATCAGTTAGGAGATGCCTTCACTAATGTATTGGCTCCTACCGGTGGTGAGATACTTGCCGCCCTTGCCATATGCAGGGTACCCTTCGGTAAATGGGTCAAATTCCTGCTGCCGCTTTTCATATTATGGGTACTCATTGCGGTGATATTCTTAATATATGCAACACAAATCGGATATATGTGATATCCGGTATATTCTCAGATTATTACAAAAGGGATTGCCTGACTACAGGTAATCCCTTTTTACATGAACAATTCGATTATGAATACCACCAGACACGAGATAACCGATACCGGAAAAAGCCCTGCTCCGAACCACGCTAACAGTATCGCCGCTATAAAAGCCATGCTGCCTGAGAGTGGTGAGCCGGTAGCCTGTGTTATGGCGGGAAAGGTCATGACTGCAAGAGTAACATACGGCACATAGTATAAGAAGGATCTTATGAAGGTATTCCTTATCTCTCTTCTGATAAGAGTAAGCGGTATCACCCTTATCAGGTATGTCACGGATGCCATTATTAACATATATATATATATATTACGCTCACCGCTCATGCAATATCCTCCGCTTTATCCGTTACAGCCCCATCCTTATGTCCGGTATCATCCTTTAGCCCTCCATACGGATCATCCTTAACTGGGAACAGAAGCGATGCTACGGCAGCTATAACAACGGTAAGTATTATTACCCTCATACCGGAGGGTATCTCTCTAAGCACGGGGGCATAAGTAAAAAGTGCACTGAGCACCATTGAGAAGGATACCAGTCCCATAATCACTTTACTCTTACGTGCAGGCGGGATGATTATCGCAATGAACATACCATAAAGAGCTACGCTTAAAGCACTCACCACTCTTACCGGAAGCGCATTACCCATTATCACGCCGAAGTACGTGCCAAGCGTCCAGCCCGGCACTGTCAGCAGCATTGCACCATAGGCATACATCGGATTAAGCTTCCCCGGCACGCCGCTGCATATGCCGAATATCTCATCAGTCACACTGTATCCCACTATGAATCTGTGGAAAAAAGGTGTCTTCTCATCAAACTTCTGTGAAAGTGCGCTCGACATCAGCATATATCTGGCATTGGTGACAAGTATGGTGAATGCCATCTCTACGTAACCGGCCTTCGCCGCAACCTGCGTAAAGCCCGCATACTGTCCTGCACTGGCAAGATTGGTCAGACTTACCACAGCCGCCTGTAAAGCAGTAAAGCCCGCGTTCTTGGCTGCTATGCCAAGAGCGAAGGCTACCGCAAAATACCCAAGCGCGATGGGTATACCATCTATATTACCGTTCCTGAATGCCTGTCTGTCTGTCCACATATCTTCCGACGCCGTGCTGTTATACTCATGTCAATGCCAAGCATGATGTCACACAGCCTAGATCCTTAGTAAAATCTCGTGATGTCGTCTACGCTTTTGCGCTTCGGCATCTCAGGATCGGATGCACGGACACCAACGGATATAACGCTTACGATCCTCTGACTCTCAGGAATCTGAAGCTTCTCCCTAAGCTTATTGCTGTCTCTGATGCCCATGATAAGTGTGTCAAGGCTTATATCTCTGGCTCTGAGTATCAGATTCTCATTCTGCAGGCCAAGGTCATAGGCTCCCCATTCATCGCCAAGTTCATTCTCAGCCACACCTTCTCTGGTGAAGCCCGATCTCTTGGTCTCGAATGCCGTGACTATAAGTGCCTTGGCATTGGCGCAGTTATTGGCATTGAATTCCGGCAGACATTCCCTTGCCACTTCACTTATCTTCTCCGGTGTAAGCACCACATAGTAACGTCCCGTCTGCGAATTCTTCCACGAAGGAGCCTGTATAGCTGCCGCTATCAACTCCTTGATCTGATCTGCCGTAACAGTTGCATTCTCCTGATAGTTCCTTATACTTCTTCTTGTCTGTATTGCCTGTGTAAGTTCCATACTGATCCTCCATTCTTCTTATTAATTCTTGATCACTTCTTCTGCTGCTTGTCCTTCTTCTCCAGATACTTCTTGATCGCCGCGAAGGTCTCTTCACTTATGTCATGCTCTATACGGCACGCATCATCCTCCGCGATCTTCGCATCCACGCCCATATCCGTAAGAACCTTGGTTAATACCTTATGTCTCTCATATATTGTCGCCGCAACCTTCTCACCGCTTGGCGTAAGGCTGATGAAGCCATGCTCATCTATGGTCAGATATCCGTCCCTTTTAAGGACACTCATTGCACGACTGACACTGGGCTTGGAAAAACCCATCTCCGTCGCTACATCTATCGAGCGAACATTGGCTATCTTCTCCTTAAGGATCTGTATCGTCTCAAGATACATCTCTCCAGATTCTCTCATCCCTCTTCCCTCCGCTATATCTGATTCTGACAATTCTAAGCTTCCCTATACACTTTAAACATTCTAACACAAAAAGGCGATGTTCTCAACCGACCGTAGCTTCGCTTTAGGATTCAGTCTTCGAATCTGCCTTCATTCTGTCCGCATACTCATTACCCGGCATAGGCTTGGCAAAATAGTACCCCTGTATCATGTCACAGCCTTCCCCTGCCAGGAAGTCAACCTGCTCCTTTATCTCCACGCCCTCGGCTACTATGTTCATATTAAGGCTCTTACCGAGCTTGATAGCCTCAGATACCACGATCTTAGCTCTCTCATCCTCACTGTCTCCTCTGAAGAATTCAGCATCCAGCTTAAGCACATCAAGAGGCAGATCCTTAAGTGAATTAAGAGAAGAATAGCCCGAACCGAAATCATCCATTGACACGGCAAAGCCGTAGTTCTTAAGCTTACCTATCGTATTAAGAAGTGCCATCTTATCATCGAAGAAGGCGCTCTCCGTAAGCTCTATCTCAATGTATTCATGCGGCGTACCCGCCTCATCAACTATATCCCTTATCTGCTCTGCCAGATCACTCTCTATGAAATGTGCCCTTGAGACATTCACGGATACCGGAACACACTTATACCCCTCATCCAGCCACTTCTTCTGATCAGCCGCCACATGCTTAAGCATGTAATGATCGATCTCTGTAATAAAGCCGTTTTTCTCAAAGATCGGTATGAACCTGCCCGGTGACAGGAAGCCATACTCCGGACTGTTCCATCTGATAAGCGCCTCTGCACCCCTTAGCTCGTTGGTACGCGGATCATACTTAGGCTGGTAATACACCATGAATTCTTCATTATTAAGCGCGTACTGCTGCTTCTCCTGAACTCTGTCAAGCCATATCTGTTCTTCTACCAGACTCTCATCGAAGAAAGCAATTCCCGACTCAACTGAGGGAGCAAGAGTTGCTCTTGCAGCCGAGGCATTATTATATACAGAGTCAATATCTATATCCTTACGTGGCAGAAGTCTTCCTTTTCTGTCCTTAGCATCCTCTATAAAGGCTACACCTGCCTGAAAGCTGAAGTGATGCTCCTCATCCAGCCTGCACAGGCCCTCTATCAGCTCCTCAAGCCTGCCCTTCACACTCTCCTTATCATTATACTTAAGTACCAGCGCGAATCCGCCGGAGGTAGTATGTGCACACATCTCCTTCTTATCAAGCTGCTTCTCAATATATGTATATATTTCACACAGAAGCCTCTCACCGGATGCCACGGAATGACATATGCAGTAATTCCTGTAATTAACGAAATTAAGACTCACTATAGCATACTTAGTCTTCAGGTTGCTTCTCTTACGAAGCATCCTCTCACCTTTGATAAGGAACCACGACCAGTTATGTCCTTCAGTAACCATATCCGTGAAGTAGAGATTGATCATCCTTCTCTGCCTTACGAAATTCTTGATTGCCGCGACGAGCATGGTGATCAATATAACTACTACAAGTACAGCCATTGCTCCCGCAAGTATCGTAAGAACCCGCGCATCATGTCTGTTGGCCGAATAAAGTGCCTTACCGATGAAATGCTTATTGCCGTTATCTACATCCACTGATATCCATATGGGGAGATTGATCATTCCCTGGGAGGATTCATATATATGACCGATATCCTTCTCCTCCGCATTATCGTCTGCGCTCATCCATTCCCTGAAGCCCTTGAAGTCAAGCGCAAGATGGTTGTTCCTTCCCGGATAGACGAAGCCCCTTACCGCATCCTGATATACAAGTATCTCATCATCGCTCTCGGATAAGCGTACCATTCCGCTGACATCACTTCTGGTATTCTCTCCGTTGATATGCAGCACATTGTCATCCGCATCGGTTATGACATACTCATGCCCCTCTTCCACAAGAAGATTATATATATTGCGGTCATCATTCTTAAGGCCGTTCTCATACAGCCTTGCCATGTATTGTATCCTCTCGTATTCAGAGGTGATCTTGGAATCAATGATATATGAGGCAAAAAGCTGTACCGCAGCCGCCATTACAATAGCACTTAATATGGAAAAAAATACGAATTCCACTATTGCGCTCCATATATTGATCCTCTTAACTTTCCTGTATCTCTTCTCACCCTTGTTTGCCATTATAACACCCTTATCATCCCTAAATCCTGCTTCTGTCTGTATTGGGATTCCTTATCTTCTAATCTTCTTTTAAACTTCATCATACCACAAAATCATATATATTGCATTATCTTGACTAATATGCTATACTTTCGCTCGTCTGCAGGTGTTAACTCCTTCCCACCTGTTAATATCACTAAAGGAGGCATATTAATGAATAGCAGAAAGATTCTATACGTTACCAGAGCAGCGGTGATCGCTGCCATCTATGTTGTACTGACCCTTATCGCTGCCGGCTTCGACCTTGCAAACGGTATGATACAGGTACGATTCTCAGAAGCATTGACTGTGCTGCCATACTTCACTCCCGCAGCAATTCCGGGGCTTACGATCGGATGTCTGATAAGCAATATAGCCACCGGCTGCATGCTGCCGGATGTTATATTCGGCACACTGGCTACGCTTATAGGCGCAATAGGTTCATGGTTTTTAAGAAGGAATAAGATACTTGTAACCCTGCCGCCTGTCATATCCAATGCGCTGATAATCCCCCTTGTCTTAACCTACGCATATAAAATCCCCGGAGGCATACCCTTGCAGATGCTTACCGTGGGCGCAGGCGAGATCATATCATGCGTGGTCATAGGTTCCATACTCTTACGAGCCCTGATTCCGGTAAGGCCTTATATATTCGGCGACAACTAAGTAAAGTAAGACCTGTTCTTACGCACGATAAAAGGTCTGCCCATGCACTTACGGCAAGGGGGCAGACCTTTTATCATGACTTCAATTAACTCTGCATAATATCAGAAGCCCAGATTATCATTGACAAGTATCACATGTATCCTGTCCTTATGCTTGGAGAATCTCGTGATAAGGAACTGACAGCATATGGTATCCGGAGACTTACAGTTAAGGCATGAACCTGTCTTGGAGCAGGGTGTGCTTAAGTTAAAGCGCTGTGCGTTGATCGGAGCTGCCACGTTCCTTGCTCTCTTCATGGCTCCGTCTATATCATCGCACACCTTATTCATACCCACTATGAATATAACCTTCTTAGGACCGTAGGCTATGGCTGATACACGGTTGCTGTTGCCGTCGATATTGACCATAACTCCGTCTTCCGTTATGGCATTGGCACTGGACAGATACACATCTGTATTGTATGCCTTGCGCATAGCCGCCTCGAAGTCCTCCTCCTCGTATCTGTCTATGAAGTTATAATCCTCACTCTGCTTGACTATATCAAAAAGCCCTACCTCATGAGCGCTCATACAACCGCCCATTGTAATGCTGCTGCCCTTGGGTATCAGATCAAGGGCTATCCTGCATGCCTCCTCCTTATCCTTGGCATAATATCCTGTCATGTTACGGGACTTAAGTCCTGCGATCACCTTAGAAGCCAGCAGTTCATTCCTTTTAATAACAAATTCGTCCATAATGCTAATCCTCCGATACATACTTGCCGTTTTTCTTACGCTGCTTGACGCACTCCGTAAGAAGGTATTCTATCTGCCCGTTGACCGAGCGAAAGTCATCCTCCGCCCACGCTGCGATGGCATCATACAGCTTCTCATTGAGCCTTAAAGGCACCTGCTTCTTCTCTGCCATCCGGTACTCCTTTCTAAGATCAATACAGGCTTCCCGTATTGACTATGGGCTGTGCGTCATGGTTGCCACACAGTACAACTAAGAGATTGGATACCATGGCGGCCTTGCGCTCATCATCAAGTTCTACCATTCCGGTCTTATCGAGTCTCTCAAGAGCCATCTCCACCATGCCAACCGCACCGTCTACTATAAGCTTCCTTGCATCCACTACCGCTGCTGCCTGCTGGCGCTGAAGCATGGCCGCTGCGATCTCCGGTGCATATGCCAGATAAGTGATCCTTGCATCCACTATCTCGATACCTGCATATTCCACCTTGCTCTGTATCTCATCCCTGATCCTGCCGGCCACTACCTCGGTAGAGCCTCTTAAGGAACCGTCGTCCGCTATGCCGTCACCTGTGGTGTCCACATTCTCTGCAATATCATACGGATAGAGCTTGACCACATTACGCACTGCACTGTCACACTGAAGTGAGAGATATTCCTTGTAGTTGTCCACATTGAATACCGCCTTGGCCGTATCAGCCACTCTCCACATAACTGCAACCGCTACCTCCACGGGATTACCCAGCACATCATTGACCTTCTGCTTGCTGTTGTTAAGTGTCATCACCTTAAGCGATATCTTCTTGGATGCTGTTCCGTCCGCTCCCACCTTAACACCTGAGCTTGACGCTGCGAGAGCCATGGAGCTCTTAGGCTCCACTATGTCACCGCTCTGACCAAGCTTGGTAGCAGCAGCCGGATTGTATGCTGTCGAGAACGGATTGACGAAGAAGAAGCCATCGCCCTTAAGGGTTCCCTTATACTTGCCAAAAAGCGTGATGACTAATGCTTCACCCGGCTTAAGCACCTTAAGACCCAGGAATAATATCCATCCAAGGGCAAGGTACAGTACGAAGATAAAGGATAACGCCGGAATCAATATCATTCCGAAGAACGATACAACATAGAGCACTATTGTAAGCACCAGCATGAATGCACCGTTACGGTGTCCTTCAATAACCTGCTCAACCGGGTTCTCATAATTAAAATTCTTTTCACTCATGTTTACTTCCTCTCTATACTTTCTTATATAT
>DGII01000148.1 GCA_002393095.1 Lachnospiraceae bacterium UBA3826
CATACATGGATGTATTAAGCCATGTTCCGCCCACACTTATACTCAGTCCGCATTCTCCGTCCGTACTTATCTCAAAATCATTGAACCTCGGCTTCCACAGCCTCAAAAAGTCCACATAAGAGCCCTTGATCCATTTGATGGAATTAAGATACTCAAGTTCCTCCTCATTAAACCTCAGGTTACAGTACATACGGATCTGGTCGCGTATCTCCTCTACCATCTCCGGCGTAAAGCGTACATCCTTATTCCTGCATTTAAAATCCCATGTGGTCTTATAATCGCTGAATTGATGATATATCGCCTGCCCCATGGAGAACTTATAAGCATCCGTCTCTAAGAGCGAGTTGATTATCTGTTCCATACTTAATCCTTCCTTTCGGACCTTTATTGTCTGTAATACACGTTATATATCATATCCCATTAATGCACTCTGATATCCGTAAGCGCGCACTGATCTCCCGTAAGTGCCGCATATACCTTATCCTGATCCCCTTTTACCTCCGTGACATTCTCTATGTGTATTCCGAGATTCTCCGTTACGGTGGTGATCCTTTTCCCCTTTCTCTCGAAGAGTATCTTACATTCCAAGCCTTCCTTATTACGTTCCTTCCATTCCTCCCAGCCGGGGAAATCAGCGGTCTTTTTCATGATAAAGCTGTTCCTCGCATAGTCCGTGGAGCCGTTGTCCTCACCGTTAAGCTTGATCATTGCATATTCCTTATAATTATCTCCGTTCACCGTTCCGTCATCGGAATTAAAAAGTACTATATAAGGACAATGCCACACAAGACTCGCTCCCGGAAGACTTACGGTGTGGAAATTGAACTGTCTTCTGTCTCTTATCTCGACACCCCTTGTAGCCATCTGGCGCGGTCGGTCTATCTGAATATTCTTAAGGTCAGACTCCATGCGGTCGATATAGCTTATCTCATCGGCTATCCTTACTATATCCTTCTCGGTCAGCTTATCATCGGTCTCCTCCACCGATATGTCATAAAGCCTGCAATGCTCTCCCGTCAGTGCGATATAGACAGCCTTGGACTCACTCTGCAGGGCAACCGTGACCTCCTTGGAATTATCGGGGCTTCTCATGATTATCTTAAGGTGATCCTTATATCTTCCGGCCGTGATCACAAAGCTTGGAGATACGGTATTCTCCGTTGCAGGCAATTCCATCTCCCTGATATCTCTAGCGAATGTAGTCACACTGTTATTATCGAACCATATCTCACCATACTCATAGTAGCTGAATACCTCAATTGAATCTCTGTCGCCGTGCACATTTCTGTCGTAGGAATCATAGAGGATAATGGACGGAGCACTGAATTCATCAGGCTTATTCTTATCTTCCGCGCAGTTGAAGCTGATATTGACTATGTTATCCTCAAGAACAACGCCCTTGGTTATGCTGTCCCTGTATTCTCCGCACAGAAGCTCCTTTTCTACTGTCTCTGCAACCTCATGAGTCTTCATTCCGCCGCCCAGATCAAGTATCTTCACCATACATTTGGCGAATACCGGATCGAACTTACCGCCCGCTTCCTTGACAAAGGTCTCTCTTGCAAGGAATTCCGGGCTGGCATTCCTGTATCTTTTCTTGACAGACATATTCACATACTCGTCGGCCACAGCGATGATTCTGGCAATCTCCGGTATATCATCACCCCGAAGCCCTTCGGGATAACCTGAGCCGTCATATCTCTCATGACTGTAGTATGCTCCCTGACTTAAGTACGGATACTCCGCTATATTGGACAGAATATCCGCTCCGATCTCAGGCAGACTGTGCATGATCTCAGGGTTACTCACCTCCGGGTCTGTCTTACTCCTTATCACTTCATCAGGTTTCGCTATCATTCCGACATCATGCAGGAGGGCGGAATAATACACCATATCACAGTCATCCTCGCTCTTACCGCACATCTTGGCGATCTGTCTGGCATAGCCGGCAACCTTGGCAGCAATGCCGTTTTCGAAGCTGTCTCTCTTCTCTACCGCGGTAACAAAAGCAAGCGATGTCTGACCGAAGAGTCTCTTCATACTCTTCTGTTCCTCATGAAGCTCTTCCATCTCAACCCTGTGGGCATGCTCGACCTCATCGTTGATATCAAGATAAGTGAATATATAGAGAGATACTGATACTAACACCATGGTCATATTAACAATGGATATACCGTATGTGAATATCTGAATTATCCCGCATGTGATCGGCAAAAAAATGTACAGAAGCATGGATATATATATGAGCCTGCTGAATAATCTTCTATATTGCCGGATGACCGTATACTGTATGACCGGTGCGATAACAGGAACGATATATGCTATTAAAAAACCCCTCCCTCTGTGGTAGGTATTGGAAGCATCAAAATAATAATACAGATTGGTCATGGCGGATATTATCGCAAGTATCATACCGGCTATGGCCAAAAACTGCACTATCCTAAGTCTTATCGGCGGCGCAGTCAGTCCGCCCTCGCTTAAGAGCCGGTCAGTCAGATATATATTAAAGCCCATAACTATCGCAGATGTAAGAAAGAACACGAAGAAATTGCTGACCCTGACCATTATATATCCCTTATGACTGACATCACCTGCGTACATATAAGCCAATCTGTCGAACCACAACAGGAAGAAGGCTATGACCTCCATTAATACAAGCGCCTTTTTCCTTCTTGGCGCAAGAAATCTCGTAAGACACAGCATACATGCCATTGCCCCGCATGCACCGCACAGAAGTGCCATTATGTCCATTTGATATGTTCTTATAAAATCAAACATCCGCCTTACTCCTCCGGATCGTACTATTTATGGAGAATGAAGTATTCTTCAAGCTTTTCAAGCAATTCATCCTTCTGTATACTCTTAAGGAAGTACCCCTCAGGCTTTAGCTCTACAACTGCCATAACACTTTTCTTATCACTCTTACCGGTAAGGAACATCACGGGAATATCCTTGGTCTCATCATCACTCCTTAGCATCTCAAGAACCTGCGGCCCGCTCGTCACCGGCATCTCATAATCAAGCAATATCAGATCTACCCTGTTTTTTCCAAGCCATTTGATGGCCTGAAGCCCGGAATTAGCCATGGAAACCTTGTATTTATCCTTAAGCCACTCTCTGACCATTGTCAGATAATGCGTATCATCATCTACTATGAGGATGCTCTTCTTGAACTCTTCTTTTCCCTTTCTCTCATAATAATCCGCTATATCCTTCTCAAAAGCCGCATTATCCACAGGCCGCGAATAGCTCTTATATATAAGACCCTCCGGGATACGGCGGCAGACTGCGTCCACATCCTGCTTCTGTCCAACAGGAATCATATGTATATTCTTCTCCACCATTTTATCCGAGAGAAAATGTATCACATCCTCGGATGGGAGTGCCCCGTCCTCCATATACAAGACCACAAGCGAGACATCGGCTATGGCCGAATTCACGGCATCGACCGCGCAGGGTACAAATTCGCAGTCAATTCCCGCATCGCGGATGTTTTTCATTAATACTCGTACTATAAATGTCTCCTTAACACCTATAAGGAGCATTCGGTCCTTTTTCACAGGTTCACCCTCCAATTACTCCAAAATCAAATTCCAAGCAGCTCTTCCATCCCGTCCCAGTCAAGGCTTCGCAGCAGCTTCTCAAGTTCGCCGACCCTCTTGTCATCTTCGGGCGGCAATCTGTATTCCTTAAGTTGTTCAATTATCATCTCTACGGTATCATAATCCATCTGTGGGATTACATCCTTTAAGGCTTCATATGCATCCTTAAGCTCATCTTCCGGTATGGGCTCTTTATCCTTATCATCCGGTTGCGACTTAAGGCGGCTTAGCTTTTCTCCGTATTGTCTGTAATCAGCCAAAAGTCTGTCGGTATTGGCTGCTATATAATCAATATCACCGCTGTTGCCGGCATTCTCAAGCTGCTCTGCAAGTCTTGAGAGCTCAACCGCACCGATTATCCTTGCCGAACTCTTCAGAGAATGCACCTTTATCGTATAAAGTCTTATATTATCACTCTCATAAGCCTCTTTAATAACCTTGGAGTTCTCTTCGATGGTATCATTGAACAGATTAAGCGAAAAGATATAATTGGAGATTCCACCCGAATTCTTAATTCCTTCATCAGTATTAAGTCCTTCCGTCTCCATGATCCACCGCATGTTCTCAGGGAATTCACTGAGCTCCTCCACCGCATCGGCTTTAGCAGGCTTCTCCATGATCTCTTCGGGAAGATGCCGCATTATGGCCTTCTCCAAGGCTTCACTGTCAACAGGCTTGGCAAGATATCCGTTGAAGCCCTTGGATATATAATACTCTTCACTGTTGGCGGCATTGGCCGTCAGCGCATAGACCGGAAGATCAGGATACAGCTTTCGTATCCTGCCAACGGTCTCCACGCCATCCATTCCCGGCATCATATGGTCTAACAGGACGACATTGAATTTAGTATCCCTTATCTTTTCCAGGCACTCCTCTCCGCTTGTAGCCGTTGTAACGAACACCTTGGTCGCTCTGAGCAGACCCTTGATGACATTAAGATTCATGGGAGTATCATCAACAACGAGTATATCCGCATCCGGAGCTATGAACTGCGGAACATAAGGTCCCTTCGCCCTGCTCTCATCATGCTCCATGAATATACCTACGGGTGTGGGATCTTCTATCCTCTGTCTGACAGTCAGTATGAATTCAGAGCCTTCACCGTACACACTCTCACATGTGAGTTCGCCGCCAAGCAGCTCGGCAAATCTTCTGGATATATCAAGTCCAAGCCCCGTTCCCTGTATCCCGCTGTTCTTCTTCTCATCGAGCCTCTCATATGCCGCGAAGAGCTTATCCATATCCTCTTCCTTAACACCTATACCCGTATCCTTAACTGAGAATCTGAGCATACAGATATCGTCGGTTCTCTCCTCCATGGACACGCAGAAGGACAGTCCGCCCACATCCGTATACTTCACGGCATTGGTCAGCAGGTTAAGGACTATCTGTTTGATCTTGCCCGAATCTCCGTACAGTCGTCTGGGAAGTATCTCATCCACCGTAACATCGAATATCAATTCCTTCTCGGTACTGCGTGAGCGGATCATAGCCACTATGGAACGAAGCATATCCTGTGTATCATATTCCTGTTCCACGAGGTTCATCTTACCGGATTCTATCTTGGATATATCCAGGACATCATTGATAAGACCAAGCAGTGTCTCCGACGCATTACGTACATCAAGCGCATAATTCATCATGGAGATAAAATATCCCTTAGGCACTCCCGTGGCATCTTCTCTTAACATAAGCTCATTCATTCCCATTATGGTATTGATGGGTGTACGTATCTCATGAGACATATTGGCTAAGAATCTTGATTTGGCTGAATTGGCTCTCTCCGCTTCCTCTTTGGCTTTTCGTATCTCATCATACTGCCTTCTGATAATTGTGCCGTTCATTATACGCCATACTACAAATCCGGCAGCCGCAGCAGCGAGCATGAGTATAAGCACTTGGAATGCCGCCAGCTCCGTTATCTGCGGACGTTTGACTATGCGGTATGTATCATCCAAAAGCTTATTGCCTTCATTATCTATCGCCTGAACATGAAGCGTGTAATTGCCGTACTTAAGTCTTGTATATTCAAGAGCCGACAGTTCATTCTTGGGAGCCTCTATTCCGTCATCCTCCTCACCCTCGATGAATACCCTTACTAAAGGATTGGTAAGAGTATAATCAAGTACGGAGGCAGTTATCCTTATACGATTGCCTGATGACGGGATCGTATACACTCCGTCCTCATCCGGAATGACCTTCTCATCACCGCAGTATATCGAGCTGATGGAGGACTTCACCTTAACCTTCTCCTCCATAAAGTGCTCGATATTCACCTTGCACACACCGCTTCTTCCGGGTATATACAGATATCCGTCTTCGCTTAAAGCACTGTAGGAATTGGATGTCGGTGTTGTGGTTACGCCGTTTGACAGTGTATACAGCCTGTAATCCTTGACATTGTCGTTAAGCATCGCATCGGCATCAACCACATATATACCGTATGATGACAGTATCCACATCTCATTTTCCGAATTGATATACAGGTCATAATTATTATTATACGGGAACGTTGTGACCTGACTTATCTTCCCGTCCTTCATATACTCTATGGAATTAGAGGTTATTATCCAGTATACTCCCCTCTCTTCATCCTTTTTTATCTTCATGATGACATCACTTGTAAGACCGTCATCTCTTCCGATCCTCTCTATCCGCTCATCATATATGACATATATGCCGTCTCCGTCAGAACCGGCATATACCTCACCATTATCTCCTCCCTCAACAGTAAGGAATACACTGTTCTTGATACCTTCCCCGATACCAACCGTCTTCCTCACGCTGCCATCCTCGATCACAGCCAATCCGCCATTGGTTCCTGCCAGTACAGAACCATCCGGCTGCGGCATGACAGCCCTGACCGAATTGCTTGGCATTCCGTTATCTTCATTAAAGCTTATGATCTCACCCTTGTCCGTATAACATACAAGTCCGAGATCATTCGTGAAAGTCGATATCCACAGGTTGCCCCTGCTGTCGGAATTAATACAACGTACTCTGGCATTGCCGATATATTCCGTCAGTTCATTCTCTATGATACTGTCATCAGGGCCGATCACCTGTATTCCGCTGTCTGTACCGATATAGAGGCTGTCATTATATATGCAGGTTGCATTGACCACTTCCTCCGGCAATCCCACCTTCCCTGTCAGATCGACGAAGCTGTTGGTCACAAGCTTCATTACGCCCTGAGTAGAGGATGCCAGCCACAGATTACCCTGATAATCAGAGGTGGTCATCTCAATGGCACTGTTTATCGGAATGTCTGACAGCTCATGGAAGCTTTTATTATCAATATATCCGACTGTGGTCGTAGAAGAAGCCCACACCCTTCCGCAGTCGTAGCTTAACCAATGTACCCCGTTTATTGGAGCTACATTGATCTTGGTCATGTACTTTGCTTTATCGCCGAACCTGCCATAATATACAAGATTACTCTCCGTCCCGTAATATATCATTCCTGCGGCATTCGGATCGGCAAGGATGGTGGATATCTCTTCCATACCGAGTTCATCACTCGTATACAACTCGGTTACCTCATGATCGTCTATGGCGAATATAACACCGCCGGATGCATACCCGTATATTCTTCCCGTCGAATCCGCATCAAGCTTAATCACCCTTGAATCGTTGAGCACTTCATTATCTATAATATGTACGTTCATCTGCTGATCGATAAAGCATACTCCGGCTGTTGTACCGACGTAGATATCCCCGTCGCTATCCTCCGCAAATACCCTGATAGAAGAAGACGGCAGACCTTCCTTGTAGGTAATGTGTGTATATTCATCACCATCAACTACCACAATTCCGTTATCATTGGTTGCAACCCATATTCTTCCGAGTCTGTCTTCAAAAAGCCCTCTTCCGCTTGTCAGTCCGCTCGATGCAGCCAGCCTCTCGAAAGAAGTACCGTCATATCGTATGATCCCGCTGTATCCGCCAATCCATATATGACCCTCGCTTGCGCACAGAATAAAATTGGCATCTGATGTGGGCAGTCCGTTAGACGCATCATATATCTCGGAGGTATATCCCACATTATCAAGCTGATTGCTGGCTGCATAGCCACCGCCATTCTGATATTCAGCCGATGTAATATCATCCTCTGCATGAGTCTTAAGTCCGCACACATTACAGCACACGATAACCGTCATCATGAGGATAACCCATGCGTTCACCGCTCTCTTACTTATTCTTTTATTACCGTATATGAACGGTCTAAGCTTATATATTCTGCGCATATTTCTTAAGAATTACCTGTACCTCCGGAAGTGAATCCATGAACACCTCCACACACTTAGGATCAAACTGTGTTCCCTTCCCCTCTTCTATAATGGATAAAGCCTTTTCGATCGTGAATGCCGGTTTATATACTCTCGGAGAAGTCAATGCATCGAATACATCCGCTACTGCCATTATACGGGCAGACAATGGTATGACCTCACCGTGTAATCCTTCGGGATACCCCCTGCCGTCCCATCTCTCATGATGATAGGCCGCCATATTCCTTGCTTCCTTGAGATAGCTTCCGCCCTCTACCGTTCCTATAGCCTTCTCCATGATATGCTTACCGGCTGTGGTATGAGTCTTCATGATCTCATATTCTTCATCTGTAAGCTTACCCGGCTTATTAAGTACCTCGTCCGGTATGTTGATCTTGCCCACATCATGCAGCGGTGCGGATCTCACAACATCCGACATGAATTTATTGGTGATCTTCTCTGCGTAATAGCCCTTCCTCTTAAGTCCCTCGACTATTATCTTCACATAGGCGGCAGTCTTCTGTATATGCGCACCTGTATCCGAGTCACGATTCTCCACCATATCAGCCATAGTGATTATCAGACCGTCCTGCATCTTGGCTGTAGCTTCCGACAGCCGCCTTATACTGCGCATCTGTTCTGCCTGATTAAGTGTCATATTACTGATCGCACTGTACATCTTCTCGATCTCATCACCGGTTCGTATGCCTATATCTCTGAATTCCCTAACCTCTTCATCCAGTATCTCCTGCCTGTCATCGCCAAAAGAGAAATTATTCACATATCTGGTTATGGTATTGACCGGATATATGATGTGGTACTCCGTCAACCATGTGACAAATACGCATAATACTATGAAGAATCCCAAATACACCGATATCATCTCAACCAGGAAGCTGCGCCGCATGGCATTAAGCTGCCCCATATCCACATCAGCTCCTACATAACACACACATCTGCCATTGGAATCATATACGGGCTGATATGCCGTAAGCAGATATCCGTATCTGTCATTGGTAACTATGGGATCTATCCTCTCTCCCGACAGCAGGGCCGGAAGATACTCACGAAATCCCTCATCAATCGGAATGACAGTGCCGATAAGCTCTCCTTCCGTATCTGCCGTGTCTATATCGAATACCACATAGCACCCCTCTTCCGTTATCTTATATACATACAGATATTCTATATCCGCAGAGCTTTGCAGTATTCTTGCCAACAGATTCTCAGTCTCCTGATAGCCGGCGACGGCACCGTCTTTTTCAAGATATTCATTAACCATATCCGCATCGATTATACCGGCGGCGATCTCAGTTGTTCCCTGTGCGATTCTCGCATGCTCTTCAATGATGGTCTTACGATATATCTCCATACTGATAATCATCGCAACAACGGACACTATCGCCAGAACACCCGATACTACAATAAGTATCTTGACCTTTATAGGCATAACACGGGTAAGAGCTTTGTCGGACAGTGTTGCCTCCTCATCTGAGATAGGCTTCTGCATCCAGCCTCTGATCCTAAAGTATTGATGATACTTTTCGGGTATAAGGCGGATCACTACCGCAGCCACTACTACGATAATGGCTTTATCCGGTATATCCATTATGATGCTGGCTAAAAGGTGAGATACGAACTGCCCCGTATGCAGGGTCTCATACAACACGCCTGCAAGAGCTTCACCTTCAGAGGTAAGTCCGTTCATAAACCATGGTATGAGCGACCCTATACCGCCGCCTATTAACACGAATATCGCAAACATCCCTATATATCCGGCGACCTTCCTTATCCAGCCTCTCCTTGCCCAAAATGCCGCAACGAAAGCTATCAAGACATTAAGAACTCCGTAATACAACGCCGTCGGATCATACAAGGTCTTAAGCATATTGGTGAAAAATCCCACGAGCACACCCGGAAGGTAGCCCCCCAGTGCACCCACAATAACACTTCCTACCGTATCCAGATATAACGGCAGACCAAGCGCTCCGACAAGTGCGCCTAATGACAGGTTGAGCAACACTCCGGCTGCACACAGCAAAAGCGGTATCCTATTATTATTCACCGATTTACGATCTTTTCTATTTACATCACTCATAGACACCTCTTATAATCCAACCTTAATTATACCAAATAGAAGCATTATATTGTACCTGTTTTTGAACAAATCGGAAATCAAAAAAGAACCTGTCAAATAACTCATGACAGGTTCTTATAATTATTATAAAATTTACTATCCGTTACAGATCGATATCATTATGCATTGACTATCTGACCGAAATCAGCCTTAAGACTCGCTCCGCCTATGAGACCTCCGTCTATATCGGGCTTTGATAAAAGCTCGGCTGCGTTGCCGGCGTTCATTGAACCGCCGTACTGAATACGGACAGCTTCTGCTGTAGCCACGTCATACATCTTGGCGATGAGGTCACGGATAAGCTTACATACCTCTTCTGCCTGGTCTGCGGTAGCAGTCTCGCCTGTTCCTATAGCCCAGATAGGTTCGTATGCGATAACAAGGTTCTTAACCTGATCTGCTGTCACATCAGTAAGGTCCCACTTGATCTGTCTCTCGATCC
>DGII01000090.1:0-967 GCA_002393095.1 Lachnospiraceae bacterium UBA3826
TTGCCGGAAGACTTGAGCTCTTCCCGCTCGTGATACTGTTCCACCCTAAGATGCTTAAGGAGCTTGTGATCACTCGCAGGAAAAAGACAGGCGTCTAGGCTTTCTTCAAAAGCCATTATCATATATGTCAAAGGAGCAATTCCATAAGATGAAGAATAAGAGAATCGACAGTAAAAAGATCATAACGATAGTAGCTTTATGGGCAGCTTTCCTGCTTTTTACCGTATTTGCCGCAACTGTGGATGTTAAGCCCATAGGTCCTGAGAACAGCAAGGTCGGTTTTGCTTCCATTAACGGAGCTTTTCATGAGCTTACGGGATTTAACATATTCTGGTATAAGCTTACGAAGGTGCTTGGTATACTGGAGATCCTCACAAGTGTATTCTTCGTATGTTACGGTCTTATGCAGGTCGTTAAGAGAAAAGGTATATCCGGTGTGGATAAGGATCTTATCGCCTTGTATGTATTCTATGCGGCAGTTGTTTTTTTCTATATACTTTTTGATAAGATCATCATCAATTACAGGCCGGTCATAATGGATGAAGGGCTTGAGGCATCTTATCCCTCCACACATACACTGATCGCTGTCTGTGTACTGTCTACAGCCATCATACAGACAGGAAGACGTATAACGGATACTGTGATGAAGCGTCTGCTTACGATACTGTGTGCCGTCATAATGGTAATTACCATCATCGGGCGCCTTATAAGCGGTGTACACTGGTTTACAGATATCTTAGGCGGAGTATTGCTTTCCGTGGCACTGGTATATACATATCGAGTATATATTACCGGTATCACATCTATAGATTCAGACAATTCCGGCATATCTTTACAATAATTATATTTTGCGAATTCTATAAGAATATTTTCCTGATACCCACAACAAAAAAGTGAAACATGCACATAAACCGTGAAACACCGTTAGCTGAGGCGAACTTGAGGGTTGACATAATTTCGGGGGGGG
>DGII01000090.1:1015-6088 GCA_002393095.1 Lachnospiraceae bacterium UBA3826
GGGGGGGGGTATACTGTTGCTGTGTTATTATGTCTTTGTTACGGTTCTGCTACGTTCTGTGTGATATAATACGCAAGGAAAAATACTCTTTTACTATTTCAAGAAACTACAAATATGGAGGAGACAGTAATATGAAGCAGAATAAGAAGTCATCGGGTCTGATCTTAAAACTGGTAATTATCGCTTTGGTATCCGTGCTGATCACAGCAGTAACTTTAGTGATTATAAGCGGAAGACAGTTAAGAAAAGCTTATGAGTCTTTGATCGAAGAGGAACTTAAGGTAGCCTGTGAGGAGCTTGACAGTAAGCTTTCATACGAATATGACGGCGATTGGGCACTTGCAGAAGATGGCACCCTTATGAAGGGTCCGGATCTGGTTCAGGCACCTTTTGAGAAGGAAATGGATGAGATCAAGGCCGAGACAGGACTTGAGTATACGCTTTTCTATGGCGATACGAGAATCGTCACCACGATAATGAAGGCAGACGGAAGCGGAAGACTTGTGGGAACCAAAGCATCCGATGCAGTCATCAAGCAGGTTCTTCAGAGTGGTCAGGAATATCTCGGAACCAATCTGAATATCGAAGGTCAGAAGTATTACGGCTATTACACACCTCTTGAGAATGATGACGGAACAGTCAAGGGTATGTGCTTTGTGGGACGACTTGCAGCAGATGTTGACAAGGGCGTGAATTCCTCAATGGCACTCTGCATCGCTATCGGTGTGATAATAGTCGTGATTGTGGCAGCTCTCGGATTCTTCATAAATAAGACGCTTTCAGCACAGATGCAGGGAGTTGCGGACAGTATTGAATCACTTGCAGAGGGTAATCTCAGTACAAAAGTTGATGATAAAGTCCTTGCAAGAGGTGATGAGGTCGGTACGATAGCAAGGAGTACCAAGACTCTTATAGATGAGATTAATAAGATAATAGGTAAGCTTAAGGAAGCAGCGAATGATCTTAATGATGACAGTGAAGACCTGTCTTCATCATGTGATCAGGCTTCCAATGCTTCAAGCCAGATCACGGCAGCTATGGATGATATATCCAAGGGCGCAGTATCACAGGCAGACAGCATTCAGAGCGCAGTTACAGATACCGAGTCAATCGGTATGAGTGTAGAAGCGATAGCAGAGAGTGTTACTACACTTAACGATGCGTCGGATGAGATGAAGAATTCATGTAATGAGACGATGGATACACTCAATAATCTTATCAGACATTCTGAGAAGGTTACGGAGTCGGTTGATACCATTGCTACCACGATCGACAGTACCAATAAGTCTGCCAATGCCATAAGTGAGTTCACGGATGCTATCAACAGTATAGCGTCACAGACCAACCTCCTGTCACTCAATGCTTCGATAGAGGCAGCAAGAGCAGGTGAGGCAGGTAAGGGCTTCGCAGTCGTAGCCGGAGAGATAAGCGATCTGGCAGACCAGTCTAAGGCAAGCGCTGACAAGATCAATGAGATCGTCACACAGCTTATAAGAGATGCCAGTGAGTCGGTAGATGTCATGAAGGTTCTCTCGGAGAATGTTATAGAGCAGGGTGAGCAGTTATCGGCTACTAAGACAGATATGGAGAAGATGTCACAGAATATCGACAATGTGGTATCAAGTGCAGGCGAGATATCAGGCAGGATCGGCAACCTCCGTACAGCCAAGGAAGGTCTGGGAGAGGTTATCGAAGATTTGTCGGCTATATCGGAGGAGAATGCGGCATCTACGGAAGAGACCAACGCTTCTATGCAGGAGCTTTCCGCTACCTTCCAGATAATCAATGCGGATGCGGATAAGTTAAGTAAGCTGGCTGCAGGGATGAACGATACTATAAGCTTCTTCCACTAATATATGTATTATCACATATAAGGATAGTTCTTCTGCAGAATTTGCTTTGACGAACATAAAAGCCGTGGGGTTACAATGAGGCCCTGCGGCTTTCTACTTGCTTATTGTGACAGGAGAGAGGAATAGCCATGCAGTACATCACATCTGGCGAAAGCATTATATTGAACATTATGGTTCATATGTGTTAAAATCAAGAAGACTCATGCTTTTGCAATTTCATGCGTGTGAGTCATGTGAATGCACTTTTAAAGGTATATATATGACCGATATCGATAAGAAGAAGATAAAACTTAATAAAACCAACAGGTTCATGCTGATCATTATATCGGCTTTGATCATATTGCTCCTAATTGCTATACAGTATGTGCTCCAGGTCAAGAACAACAGGGATCAGGCATATCGTACGGCTGAGGTTCTCATCGATCAGGTCAAGAATATAATGGAGACCAATGAAGAGAAGGAGCAGACTCTTATTGATTCGCTTAAAGAAGACTATATTACCAGAGCAAGAGCCGTGTCCTATATCATAGATAATAATTCATGGATAGAGAATAGTGTAACGGAGCTTAACAGAGTAGCCGGACTCATATCCGTGGATGAAATACATCTCTTTGATACATCAGGAGCGATATACAGCGGAACAGTCCCGAAATACTATGGTTATAGTTTTGACTCCGGCGAACAGATGGCGTATTTTAAGCCAATGCTTACGGATAAGGACCTTACTCTGTGTCAGGATGTGACACCCAATACTGCCGAGGGAAAGTCCATGATGTATGCTATATGCTGGAATGATGCGGGTACGCGTATGATACAGGTGGGTATCGAGCCTCTTAGACTCCTTGAGGAGCTGCGTTCCAACGAGATATCGGAGGTAATTGCGGATATGCCTTCTTATGATGGTATAGACATAGTTGTGGCAGACAGGGATACATGGAAGATAGTAGCCTCTACTAAAGGTGTACAGGAGGATGCGCTTCTTATAACCACCAAGGTGGATATAGGGAATGATAGAATAACCCGCTTCAATGTGGTCAATAACGGCAAGATATCCTATTGCTCAGCTTCAGGTTATGAGGACTATATAATTGCCATTGTTCAGAACAGGGAAGCTATCAATAACAATATCCCATTAAGTACCGGAATAAGCTTTGCCTATCTGCTTCTGGCGGCAGTCATTCTTTATAATGTATTCAGAAAACTGACGGCTCATATCCTTGAAGAGCAGCGTAATGCCAATACCGATCCGATGACAGATCTCTATAACCGAAGAGCGTATGAGACGGCTTTTGCCGAGTATCAGCAGACTCCGCCCGGTGAGCGATTCATATATGTATCAATGGATCTTAACGGTCTTAAGCAGACTAATGACAGCAAAGGACATGATGAAGGTGACAGACTCATACACGCAGCCGGAAAGTGCATGAAGCAGTGCTTCGGTAATTACGGAAGGATATTCAGGGTCGGCGGTGATGAATTTATTGCGCTGATCTTTGATGATGATGTGCATATAGAGCAGGTTAAGAACGATTTTGAAAGGACTACGAAGGAGGAATCCATAAGAAGTAATCTTAATGTGTCCGTATCCTGTGGCTATGTAAGACAAAACGAATTCCCCGACAAGAGTATCGGGGAACTCGCTAAGATTGCTGATGAAAGATTATACAAGGCTAAGGAAGAGTACTATAAGACTCATGACAGACGTCAGAATCCGAGGTAGTCATTAAGCTATTCGTACTTAAAGGGTACTACATCCTTAACTGCTTCCTTAAGGGATATCTCGTTGCAGTTATTATCCAGATCTAAGAGCCTGTATCTGTCATTACCCATTCCAAGCTCCTTCATATATGTGAGCTGTCTGAAGCCGTGACGGGTCATCATTCGTTCAACCAGGTCTTTATTATCCTTATCAGCCAGTGCGAATATAAGATCCACAGATGTCTGATCGATAGCAAGGATATCAAGGGATGCCAGTATTCCGATATTAGGTGTTGTAACGGGAGCGGCAGCGGTTCCTTCGCAATCACAGGATACAGACATATTACGCAGCACATTAACGTATGATACCCTGTCTGCGAAGTAATCTATCGTAGCCTTGGTTGATTCGGCGATCTTCTCCATAAGTTCTTCTTCCACTACACCCCAGTCATTGCCGTTTTTGGCATGGATCATCCCCTTACCTATACGACCGTCGGCACATCCGATACCTATATTCTTATTCGAGCCGCCGAAGCCGCCCATCTGATGACCTTTAAAATGCGTAAGCACTAAGAGTGAGTCATAGTCAGGCATACTCTTGCCGACCGACATCTCGGAAAACCATTTGCCGTTCTTAACAGGGAGCATAGTAGTGCCATGCTCATCCATTATATCTACAGGAGCGAAGGTCCAGCCGTTGACCTTAAGAGTCTCGCGGTGTAATTCGGTGGTGTATCTGTCGCCTTCATAGAAGGTATTGGTCTCAACAATGGTCGCATCACTAAGCTTAGACTTAAAGAGCTCGGAAACCCATTCTCTGGGAATAATGTTGGGGCCGTTCTTCTCTCCGGTATGAAGCTTAACAGCAACCTTACCCTTGAGATTGTCACATACCATGGAATAAGCCTTCATAAGTCCTTCAGCACTTAAATCTCTTGTAAAATATACAACGGATTCATCCCCAGTTCGTTCTTCGTAAGGAATATTACGTTCCCCACCTCTTCCGGGGGCAAGAATTTTCTCAGGCATAGTTACTCCTTTCATATTATGAAAAAATAAATGCAGTAATTAAAGTATAGCATACACGGAGAATGATAGGAAGCTGATGCTACACTAAAAGTGGACATCCGCGCATAATCAAAAAATAGAGGTAAATCATATTGCGTATAGTCAAAACAAGTGATAAAATATACGCATAATCAAAGATTGGATAGGTTAAAAATGTGCGCATAGTCATAATGGTATGATTGAAAGCAGGGTTATGGCTGTCACGGAGAATTATCATGATTTTAAAAAGAAAAATCTATGACAGATTGCTGAATTGGAAAAATGAATGTCAGGGAACAAAAGCGATAATGGTGGAAGGTGCCAGACGTATTGGCAAATCCACAATCGTAGAGGAATTTGCCAAGCAGGAATATGAATCATATATTCTTATAGATTTTGCTAAAAAGGATAAGGTTGTAGAAGAGTATTTTAATCAATACCTTAATAATCTGGATGATTTATTCATGCTGCTTAG
>DGII01000131.1 GCA_002393095.1 Lachnospiraceae bacterium UBA3826
CTTCACCCAATTCTCTGGAAGTCTCTGCAAGCCTTAATAGTCCGTCTGCCTCTATGCCGTCATCATTGACTATAAGTATCTTCTTCATCTTACTCCATCCTTCCGGGTACAAATCCTTATATGATCAGTTCATTCCCATCAGCATACCTGCCGTATGAACCATAAGTGCACACATCCATGCAATGGCACACTGCCATATAACCACGCATATCGCCCACTTATATCCCATTTCCCTTTTTATGGACGCAATAGCTGCAACACATGGTGTGTAAAGCAGTGAGAATACTAACAGACAGCAGGCGGTAAGTGTAGTCATGGCTCCGCTTACTCCTGTGTTCCCGAATAAGACCTCAAGCACCGACACCACACTTTCCTTAGCCATAAATCCTGATATAAGAGATGTGCAGATACGCCAGTCACCAAGTCCAACCGGCTTAAAAACCGGCACCAAAAGCCCCGATATCATGGCAAGTATACTGTCCTTCTGGTCATTTACACGATTCAGTTGAAGATTAAAGCTTTGCAATACCCACACGATAACGGTCGCAAGGAATATCACCGTGAAGGCTCTCTGAAGGAAGTCCTTTGCCTTATCCCACAGCAGCCTCACAACATTCTTCGCACTTGGCAGTCTGTAATTGGGCAGCTCCATCACAAAAGGCACCGCCTCTCCCTTAAAGCTTACCTTTTTGAAGAATAATGCCGCCAGCACACCCAGTACGATCCCCAAAAAGTAAAGTGCCGTTATCACAAGCCAGCCACGCCCCGGAAAAAACGCTGCGATAAAAAATGTATAGATCGGAAGCTTGGCGGTACAGCTCATAAAAGGGGTAAGAAGTATAGTCATCTTCCTGTCCCTGTCACTTGGAAGAGTTCTTGTAGACATGACCGCAGGAACGGTACACCCGAAGCCTATGAGGAGGGGTACGATGCTCCGTCCTGACAGACCTATCTTACGAAGCAGCTTATCCATGAAAAAAGCCACTCTTGCGATATAGCCGCTGTCCTCCAGGATGGACAGGAAGAAAAACATAGTGACTATGATGGGCAGAAAGCTTAAGACGCTTCCCACGCCCTCGAATATCCCGTCTATCACCAGAGAATGTAATGTCTCGTTAACATGAGCCGATGTCAGTATCCTGTCCGTGATAAGCGTCAACTCTCCGATAGCGTTCTCAAGCAATTCCTGAAGCCACGCTCCGATCACATTAAAGGTTAAGAAGAACACAAGCGCCATGACACCTATGAATATCGGGATGGCCGTATATCTTCCCGTAAGCCAGTTATCTATCCTGCGGCTTCGAAGATGCTCCTTACTCTCATGTGGCTTTATCACGCATTCATCGCATACTCTTCTGATATATGAAAATCTCATATCAGCCATGGCAGCGCTTCTGTCTAAGCCGCGCTCTTTCTCCATCTGCATGGTGATATGCTCAAGCATCTCTAACTCATTGTCATCAAGTTCAAGACGTTTAATGATCTGCTCATCCTTTTCTATGGCTTTACTCGCCGCAAATCGTATGGGAATATCCGCCCGCTTGGCATGATCCGCTATAAGATGCAGCACCGCATGTATACATCTGTGTACTGCGCCCCCGTTATCGTTCTCATCACAGAAGTCATCCACCTCAGGTGTCTCCTGATAATAGGCGATATGAACGGCATGCTGTACAAGCTCGTCAATACCCTCGTTCTTAGCTGCAGAGATGGGCACCACCGGCACCCCAAGAAGCCTCTCCATTCTGTTGATATCAACAGAACCGCCGTTACCCCTCAGTTCGTCCATCATATTAAGTGCCACCACCATGGGAATGTTCATCTCAAGCAGTTGCATCGTAAGATACAGATTCCTCTCGATATTGGTAGCGTCAACTATATTGATGATAGCCTTCGGCTTCTCATTCAGGACAAAATCTCTGCTCACAAGCTCTTCGCTGGAATACGGTGACATTGAGTAGATGCCCGGAAGATCCGTTATCAGAGTGTCTTCCCTTCCCCGGATGACACCGTCTTTTCTGTCAACGGTAACTCCCGGGAAGTTGCCCACATGCTGATTGGCTCCCGTTAATTGATTAAAAAGAGTGGTCTTGCCACAGTTCTGATTGCCTACTAAGGCAAAGGTAAGCTTCTCTCCTTCTGCAACCGGATTACCGCTTCCCTTCACATGGTACTTGCCTTCCTCCCCAAGTCCCGGATGCTCTATATCCCGCTTGGCAGTCTCAAAAGTCCTGCTTTTATCGGTGGGGTGCTCCTTAGCCTGCTTTTCTATGACAGTTGCCTTAATCTTCTCTGCGTCCGATAGTCTCAGAGTAAGCTCATATCCGTGTATCATTAATTCCATGGGGTCGCCCATGGGCGCAAGCTTTACAAGCATCACCTCAGCGCCCGGTATCACTCCCATATCAAGGAAATGCTGTCTGAGCGCACCTTCTCCGCCAACCTCATCGATCCTGGCACTCTGGCCGATCTTTAAATCTCTTATAGTCATAATCCCATTACCCTTACATACAGATATGACTATTCTATCACAAATACTCTTGATGTTGGATTATTTTTCAAGTTCCCTGATCTTAGGAAGTCGAAGAAGCGTCAGGGCAATTACTGACAGCGACAGACCGGATATCAGTATCATGCAGGCAGCACCTCTTCCCACACCCTTACCTGTAATGACACCAAGACCATCTGCTGCAATACCTGAGATACCATAGGCGACAATATACCCAAGCTGTGACAGTAATCCTATAAATCCCCATGCCCTGCCCTGCTGACTGTCGGGGATATTGACCCTTGCAAGATAATCCATACAGTTATTGGCAAGAGGCAGCATTGCAAAAAAGAGAAATCCGAATATACAGATCGGAATGACATTCTCTATAAGTGACATACCGACCATGAATACCCCTGCCATAAAAAAGGATAGTCTGAGTATCCTGACATATCCCCTTTTAATGCCCATGATGCCAAGCATCAGTCCCGACACTAACATTCCGCAGGCGCATACGGTCTCAGTGATCCCAAGCACTTTGGAATCCGCTATAGACAGCACCATCGGTTCCACAAGTATCTGAAGTATTCCCATGAACATGGTGATTACAGACGATACCATGATAAGCATGAATACGCCGCTTCTTCCATGTACCACCTGCCAGCCCTCCTTAATACTCTCCATGAAGGATAATCTGCTCTCTGACGGCTTGACCGCTGTACCCTTCCTCACGATAGCTGTCGTGATTATGGTCACGAATATGGTGCATATATCTATCATAAGTAATAGTGAGACATCACTTACGGCAAGCAATGATCCCGCTATTACCGGTGAGAAGAGATACCTTGCGCTTCCCGCCAGAGATATCAGTCCGCCGGCATTGGAGAATTCTTCTTTAGACAGGATATCCGTTATTGTAGCGCGGTACGAAGGCTCTAAAAGGGATGAGAAAACCGCGCTTACGAACACTCCCGCACATATCCGGGCAAGCGTAGCCTCTCCGCTTCTCATGCATATGAGTATATAGATTATACCAAGGGCAGAGCATCCGTCTCCTATCATCATTAAAAGCCTTCTGTCATATCTGTCTGCCAGTACCCCCGCAGGTACACTGAGTAAAAGTGTGGGCAGAAACCCAAGTAACGTGACCATTGCCATTCCTGCCGCACTTCCCGTACTGTTAAAGACATATACTCCCAGGCCAAAGCTTGTTATCCCGCTGCCTATGGATGATATCAATTCTCCTATCCACAGGAGCAGAAATCTCTTAAATCCCGAACTCATATTAATCTCCGTTCCGAAGCGTCAGCTTCCTCTCTATTCCTCAGAGACAGTCTCTTTTCCGAACTTAGTCTTAAGAAGCCTTCCAACATGATCTGTCTCAAAGAACATCTCCTTGTTGCACATTACGATTATCACCGTAGCGATAACTACCACTATAGTCTCTACGCACTTTGTCTCAGGTGTCATTGCGATCTTCTCCTGCATGAAATTAACGAACAGATGGAATACCATACATGCCAGTATGGAACGGTCGCTGACAAGATATACCCATGTGATGATGTATCCGAGAGGTATTCCGCTTACGAAGAAATTAATCACATATAAGGGATTAACCATAAGTCCTGCCTGATATGTCCCCTCGATGAATATCAACGGCAGATGCCACATCGACCATAACACTCCGAAAAACAGTGATTCCCAGAACCAGTTCATATATTGTCCTATGGAATCCTCGCAATACCCTTTCCAGCCGACCTCCTCGATTATGGACGCCACGGTTATAGTCACAAAGGCAGTCCCTATGCCTATCCCCGTGAATGAGAAATCCTCCGTAAAGGAAAACTGTGAAAGCGGCTGTCCGAACAGAAGCGACAGCAGTATGGAGCAGACCACAATAAGCGCAAAGATAAGCACTGCCCAGAGCACATTGATCCATTTTACCTTGTAAAATCCTACGATTTTATCCTTAAGATCCTTTTTCAATTCATCACAGCCTGACACCAACACGAATACCGTAGATACCACAGCCGGAGCTATAAGTCCCACAAGCATAAGACCTGCACCGGCATTGCCCTTGATAAAAACAGCCGGTATCCAGAATATCCATGTGAAAAAATATGCACATATGAAGAAAAGCACCGGTCTGTATCTATACTCATCTTTTTCCCTATTCATTCCTTTGTCCTCCTTTGATCAAACTTTTTACAAAATCCATCTCTCCTGCTTTGGCACCTAATGTCTTCTCAACCGTATCAATGAATACCATCACGTCATTTTCAGTATAGTCCCCCTCATCAAACATATGCGAGCTCATGATAAGTATCATCCTCATACGCTCTTCTATGTATTCACAGTTAAAAACCCCCTGCTTTACCCCCTCTCTTACTATCCCGGAGAGAATTGGAACCGCTTCGGCGATAAGCTTTTTATTAAGCTTTTCGTGAAGGATGATGTTCTCCGGTGCCGTCACCGCATTGGCTATACTCTCCTCCTCCTTATCCGGTCGAAGCGAATAGATGACCGCCACCATTTTCTCCGGAATCGACGACATTCCCGCTATAGCTGCTTTCGCTCTCTCCACCTCTTCACATATCATCATATCCGTAACAGCCTCAAGCGTAGCCTCCTTGCTCGGAAAATAATAGTAATATGTCCCTTTTGCTATCCCTGCCTCAGCGATGATCTCATCAATACTTGTATTATCGTAGCCCTTCTCTACGAACAACCTGTATGCGATCTTTAGAAGCTCCTGTTTTCTTTTTTCGCCTTTTTTCATATATTATTCCTTTCTCGACTACCGGTCGATTTTATAATACAATCCCGCATCATCCTTGTCAATAGTTTTTTCGACTTTTAGTCGATTTTTTATGTAAAATAATCCCCCTTTCTGCCTGCAAAGGCATCGAGGGGGCTTTGGCATACCTTAATCTTCTTTTGTTAAAGCCTTCTTCATCCGCTTTCATCCGATGAAGCTTACAGGATATCTTTTGTCAGTCGGATGTTTTTACAAACTCATACAATCGATATGTCTTCCTTGATATCTTCCCGGCATACAGCTTCTTAAAAATCACCTTTTCGATTCCATGTAATTCATCCAGCAGTGAATCCGGTGTAATATCATGTTCCTTTACAAAAGATATTCCTGTATTATCCTCTAATTCTGTAGGGTCATCTATTCCATAAACCACAGCACCGCCTACATCATTGATGGGGTTTTTGACAGATGACATTTTTGCGGCAAAGACCGAATAACAATCCATAAGTATATGCGTACTGCCAAAATGGTCACTTATACTCCTCATAATCATCTTTAGGTCTTCGGTGCTTATATACATACTTACACCTTCCATCACAATGATCGCATTGCGGTTTTCTGATATATCCTTAAGCCAATCAGGATTTCTCACATCTGCGGAAAGCATATGGTAATTCGCATTTTCAATAAAATAGCGTTTTCTTTCTTTAATGACATCCGGGAAGTCCACATCATACCAAATATGATATCTCTGCTCTATCCTGTCAATCCTGCTGTCCATGCCACATCCGAGATGAATAACAACCGAATCATCCATAGCAGACATCTGATCATTAACCCACCTGTCAAAAACGGCTGAACGCATTC
>DGII01000042.1 GCA_002393095.1 Lachnospiraceae bacterium UBA3826
ATGGGATCACCTCAGATGAACTTCCTCGATGCCAAGGTTGAGGTTAAGGGTGAGAATGTTAATCTCCTCTTCGCAGGACAGACACTTCCTCTTCCTCCCGCTAAGGCTAAGAAGCTTATTGAGGGCGGCTATGACGGCAAGACTGTTACATTCGGTATCAGACCTGAGGATGTATATGATTCGGAGATGTTCATTGAGACAGCTAAGTGCACATTCGAGTCAACAGTTAAGGTATACGAGCTCCTTGGTGCAGAGGTTTATCTGTACTTTGATCTTGAAGAGTTCCCTATCACAGCAAGAGTTAATCCTCGTACAACAGCCCGTCCGGGAGATAAGGTTAAGCTTGCATTCGATGTTGAGAAGGTACATGTATTCGATAAGGAGACAGAGCAGGTTATCACCAACTAGTCTTAACATCAGCAGAATATGTAATCACAGGGAGCGTTGCTTATGCAACGCTCCTTTTTGGTATGCAAAGAAAATTTGCGTAAAAAAACCGAATCGGGTAAAATATAACCTATAATAGTAGTGTAGAAACCCTGTGAGGAATTCCAGAATATGATATCCAACGCAATAATACAAAAAACACTCGAAGAGCTTGCATCTGTTACAGGAGCTGAGTACAGACTGTACGATGATACATGCAGACTGGTCATGAGTACAAAAGAACCTAAGGTGGATGAGACAGAGGCAGTCCGGTCCTTTTTTGAATCGAATGCGGACTCGCAGACAATATCCAAGGAATGCTACCTTAAGGTCATGGATGATGATGAATGTGCATATGTGCTTGTGAGCGGTTCTGTACCGGATGCATATATGATGGGTAAGGTTGCAGTATGTCAGCTTAAGAACCTTATCATAGCATATAAGGACAGAACAGACAGGAGCAGCTTCTACCAGAATTTGTTGCTTGATAATATGCTGCTTGTGGACATCCACAATAAGGCGGTCAAGCTTCACCTTGAGAATGATGTACGAAGGGTTGTCTATATAGTAGAGACTGTTAATGACCGTGATAATATAGCCATGGAGCTTATGAGAAGCCTGTATGTGGAGAATGCGGGCAATCAGGTCATATCTGTGGACGAGCAGAGTGTGATACTTATCAAGGATATAGAGAAGGATGCGTCCAGAGAGGATATCAAGGAGATAGCCAATGGAATCGTTGATATCTTCAATACGGAGGCGATGATCAATGTAAGGGTATCATATGGCTTACCGGTATGCGAGCTTAAGGACATCTCCAAATCATATAAGGAAGCAAGGATGGCTCTTGATGTGGGCAGCATATTCTATACAAGTCTTGAGGTGCTCGATTATGAGACCTTAGGTATAGGAAGGCTCATATATCAGCTTCCCTTAAGCCTCTGTGAGATGTTCGTCCATGAGGTCTTCGGGGATTCAATGCCTAAGGAGCTGGATGAAGAGACACTGTCTACAGTATATAAGTTCTTCGAGAATAATCTGAACATATCGGAGACATCGAGACAGCTCTATATCCATCGTAATACACTTGTATACAGGATGGAGAAGCTTAAAGAGACAATAGGATTGGATATGAGGGTATTCGAGGATGCGCTTACTTTTAAGATAGCTATGATGGTGGTGGATTATGTAAACTACTTGCATAATATAGATGAGTAGTATAATATTAATTAATCAGGGAGGTAATTAAGTATGGAAGCAATAGTAGCACTTATAATTCTTTTGATCCTCGTGATCGGACTCATCAGATGTATCTGTATCGTACCACAGGCCAACGCATGGGTAGTGGAATTCTTAGGTCAGTACAAGGCAACATGGGAGGCAGGACTTCACATCAAGATTCCCTTCTTCTACAGAGTAGTGAAAAAGGTATCACTTAAGGAGCAGGTAGCAGACTTCGAGCCACAGCCTGTTATAACCAAGGATAACGTTACGATGATGGTTGACTCAGTCGTATTCTTCGAGGTATTCAATGCCAAGATGTTCTCATACGGTGTGGAGAGACCCATCGCAGCTATCGAGAATCTCTCAGCTACGACACTTCGTAATATCATCGGTTCGATGACACTCGATGAGACACTTACAAGCCGTGATTCGATCAACGGTCAGATAACGACCATACTTGACGATGCAACGGATAAGTGGGGTATCAAGGTCAATCGAGTAGAGGTTAAGAATATCCAGCCTCCGAGATCAATTCAGGATGCAATGGAGAAGCAGATGAGAGCCGAGAGAGAGAAGAGGGAGGCTATCCTTACCGCAGAAGGTAAGAAGCAGTCGGCCATCACTCTTGCGGAGGGTGAGAAGGAAGCAGCGATCCTTCGTGCAGATGCAGTCAAGGAACAGCGTATCCGTGAGGCAGAAGGTGAGGCACAGGCACTCCTTGCAGTGCAGCGTGCACAGGCTGAGTCTATAAGACTTATCAATGAAGCTAATCCTTCGGGTCAGTACCTTAAGCTTAAGCAGTACGAGGCAGCAGCCCAGATGGCTAATGGTCAGGCTACGAAGATCGTGGTTCCTTCAGATATAGCTAATCTGACAGGTACGGTAGGAGCACTTGCAGAAGTAGCTAAGAGCAATCAGAACGCATAGGATGAATATATACGGTTTTGATAAAACTTCATTATTGAATTATCCGGAGCATGTTGCAGCCACTGTTTTTACAGGAGGCTGCAATATGCGTTGTCCCTATTGTCATAACAGCGAGCTTGTCCTCAACCCGCCGGCTTATATGAGGATACCGGAGGAAGAAGTCTTTGCCCATCTTAAGAAGCGCAGCAATGTACTTACGGGACTATGCATTACCGGAGGAGAACCTACATTACAGCCGGACTTAAGGGATTTTATCATAAAAGTCAGGCAGCTTGGATATAAGGTCAAGCTGGATACCAACGGCCTTAAGCCGGACACTCTTAAGTCGCTTCTTGATGAAGGTCTTCTTGATTATGTGGCTATGGATATCAAGGCAGGAAGAGAGAATTACGGCAGGACCACGGGTCTTGTGTCAGAACCGAATGAGGCTGTAGAAACGGCAGGGCACTCTGCAGACAACGGATATATTGACAGAATATCGGAATCTGTAAGAATTCTTACAGGCTCAGACATTGACTATGAATTTCGTACAACCGTTGTCAAAGGGCTGCATACAGCAGATGATTTTACTGATATAAGGGATTGGCTTGCAGAGATTATTGATGAATCCGGTAATGGCAGCAGGGTAAGGCATTATTATCTTCAGTCCTATGTCTACCGCGATACGGTACTTGATAAGTCCGGGGATTATGATTCCTTTACTAAAGAAGAATTGGAAAACCTTGCCGGGATATTGGAGCCAATAGCGGAAAAAGTAATGTTAAGGGGAATAGAATAAGTTTATGTAACATAAAGACTAAATTCTACTATAAGGTGGCTACATACACTATTATTTGCTTTCTAATACGGCATTTGCGTTATCTATTAGTTTTGCCAACTTATCTCTGTCCCACAAAACAATTTGATGCTCAGGGGCGATTTGTCTTGTCTGTTTTGAAAAATAATTGTTGGACAAAAGTATAGCTTCAGAGGCTCCTACATTTTTTCTTGCAGTAACAGTTTGCTCAAGTGCATGATATGGAACTGTATTACTGTAGCATTTACACTGAATACAGTATTTTCGATTTCCTTTCCATGCAATGATATCGGCTCCGAGATCTCCGGAACCACCTACAACCTGCACATTGGAAAACATATTTAGTTCAAGGAGTCGTGCACAATATTGTTCGAATAAATCCCCTTTCATTTTTTTGCCTGTAATATTTGAGATTTGATCTATATCATCCATTGAAAATTCTTTTGTGTGTGCAAGAGATTGTTGTGGTTGAATATGCGACTGCTCCTGCTGAACCAGGTTCTGTTTAAACTGAGCACATTGAGTCTCGCAAGAGTTCTTCTGTTGTAGGTGAACAGGTCGCTTTTCATAGATTTTCTGGATTTGCTGAGGCATTTTTGACTTGGGATTATCATATATAGCACCAATAAGTCCCCACTTTTTGTGAAGGATTGCTCTTGTAGCAAAGACTGTACCTCCAAGTATGAAGGACAATCCGCAAACCATGGTCCGATATTTGAATTCTTCATTTAGGGTATTACTCATAGCACAAAACATGCATCCATCAGCAAGCAGTATTCCTGCCCATATCCAATAAGCAATATAGACGACTTTGCCATGATAAAAGCTTTTGTTCCATATCAAGAATACTCCAAGTGCAAATGTAAGAACACCAACTATGTATTCTCCTAAAGCAAGCACTGCGCCATATATGCAGATACAGCCTAATCCGAAGAAAAATGTCACAAATTGAAAAATGCCACTATGTTTTTTCACTCTTATCACCTCACCTTGTAAATATTCAACTATGTAATAAAGCTGAATCCCAGTTATTTGGGAATCCCATGTGTTTATAAAGTGCAAAAGGGTGCTTAGAAAAACAGTCTTGGATATCTTTAACAAACATTTTTTTGATTCTGTCAGAGGGTAACAGGTTATATATTGCTACAATAAATGCAAAAGGAGATGTATTATCTATATTTGGATAGCGTTTTGTATTTATTTTAACCGGACATGCTTTTAAGAGGCGGTTATAGAAGCGTCCTCCGTGAGCAGCTATATTGCGAACATAAGAACAGCATTGCAACCAGTTTTCTACATATTTCCGGCCATAGTGAATATATGTTTTGGCAATAGCGTTACGGTCTTCAATCTTCATGTTCTTATATAGCTTTGACAGAACTCCAAAAGAAGTAACTTCTATAGCCACCCAAAAAGGAAATATATTATTAAGATCAGTCTTGTGATGTTCAATAAAGTAATCATCCGATCTTTCAATTTCTTTATCCAACTCGACTATAAAAGAACTGTGTCTGGATATGTCATCAAAATTGCTTGGAAACAAATATCCCAGCGGAGAATAATGCTCTGAATGATAGTATGATATATAACTTCGAAATGAAACTTCAACAATTCCGCAGAATTTCATAATAATGCTTCGGAATTGTTCATCAAATAAGTATAATTCATAAATATTTTCAAATGTAATGCCAGAGTAAAAAATGTCATTACGACGGAGAGACAGAGAATAACCGCTGAATCTGTAATAATTTATACTTTCAAGAATCGACAAGGCTTTCTCGCGGTTTTCTATTGTTAATCCTCTGGATTCAAGCAGAGCAAGTTGCTCACTATATGGCAAAAAGGGTTTAGTAGAGCCGTTATTTAGCATGGTATACTCCTTTATATCATACAAAATACCCACCATGTTACGCATCCCTTGCGGGAGAGGCTTGGTGGGTTCCGTTAAATTAAATTTACCATTAACAAAACATGGTTGTCAAGTAGGTTGACAAAAATGCTCTCCTCGAAGATTTTAGTATGCCAGTCATTCTGTCAAATCTGTTTTATGAAAAAACAGAGCTTATTTTAATAATTGACGAAAAAAGAAAACTGCGATAGTGTTGTATATACAGTCATATATATACAATCAGAGTTAAGAAGAAAGAGAATCTTGAAAACTTGGATCGATATATACGAATATTATAGGGATTCTAATGTGTAAGCAGAGTAAGATTGATGAAAAATACATGAGGGAAGCCATTAAACAGGCTAAGAAAGCGGCCAAGATCGGAGAAGTTCCCATAGGATGTGTAATCGAATATCAGGGTAAGATAATCGGTCGCGGCTATAACAGACGTAAGATCGACAGGAATACCTTATCTCATGCCGAGCTTAATGCAATCCGCAAGGCAAGCAGGAAGATGGGAGACTGGCGGCTGGAGGAATGCACAATGTATGTGACATTAGAGCCATGCCAGATGTGTTCGGGTGCCATAGTACAGGCTCGTATTCCACGGCTTGTCATAGGCTGTATGAACCCCAAAGCAGGATGTGCAGGTTCAATCCTCAATCTCTTAAAGGTTCCGGAGTTCAATCATCAGGTTGACATAACATACGGGGTATTGGAAGAGGAATGTTCAACGATGCTTACGGACTTTTTCAAAAGTCTGCGGCTACGATTAAAGACAGAGAATGAAGAATAGGATAATAACAGGAAGAGAGGATGAGAAAGTGAAGAAAAGATTGGCGATGTTGATAGGATGTGCGCTCATGACCACTGCGCTTGCGGCATGCGGCAGTACCGGAGCGGATGCACAGCCGGGGGGAACGGATACGACACAGGAGACCGTAACCGAGGCAGCAGAACAGACAGATACAGTTACTCCCGAGGTAACACAAGAGCAGGTTGAGACTGCAAGTGAGGAAGAAGCTGCACCTGAAGTGGTTAAGATCTGTGATAATGTACAGTCAGGCTATGAGACATTCGGTAATGCCTATGGCGGAGTAATTATAGTGAAAAAGGACGGAAAATACGGAGCTGTGGACTATGATATGAATCAGCTTGTTCCGTGTGATTATGATTATTTCAGATCAGCCAATAATAAAGGATATTTTGTAATGATAAAAGAGGATGAAGTACAGGAACTGTATTCACCCAAAGGAGAGATGATCTGTTCATCAGAATACATTGATGTTAATCTGCTTGCATCCGGCAACTGTTATATAGTGAATGATACAACGAATGCCAAGTATTATGATTACGATGGCAATCTCCTGGCAGAGACCACTCTCGGAGAAGATACCATGAACGAAGTTGTAGGCAGTCATGATGGTATAGTGCTGTTGAGAAGATATTCCGAGAATGGCAACAATGCCCTTATGGAAGTCGGTAAGCTGTCAGAGGATGGCAATGTGAAGTGGCAGACCGAATATGACGGTCCCATATCATGGGAGGATAACAGCCCGTCAGACCCTGATGCCAATGGAGCCTCCATGGGCTTCTATATTCCGCAGGTCCTGTTATCAGGTATTAATGACGGTTATTATGTGACATATCATCCCGTAATAGAATGGGGATATATGAATATGTATGATGCCGACAGCAATAAAGTGGCTGATTTTAACATCTGTGATATGGACAGTGAGGGTAACTACTCCGAGGGACATCATAACGAGGAAAATGATGTAGCAGGATACTACTATGACGGGGCATGGTGCTATAACCGCGGGACCAAGATGGTATGGATCTGCGGTGATAAGGATGTCCTTGTGGATGTATCTGACATGGATGTTCTGGCGATATATGATTACATAGGCATGGCTGAGGGTGACCTGTGGCTGGCAGGTAAGGGTGATCAGTGGGGATACATCGATCCCGACGGTAATGAGATTGCAATGTATGACGATGCCAGCGCTTTCATCGGAGACTATGCCCTTATAATAGAAGACGGACATGCATATTTGATAGGTAAAGACCTTGAGAAGATAGAAGATCTTGGTGAAGCCGACAGAATATCTGCGGCAGGAGAATTATTCGCTGTGGAAAAGGATGAATCCCTTACGCTCTATCAGGTGCGATAAGTATAAAACTATCATACCAAAATGAAAAAAGAACTGTCACTGTGGACTGATATGTGATAGTATAATAATACTTGGATCCCGTGTGGAAGGGAGCTTATAGCTTCCCTCTGAGGGCCCGGGTCTTACGCAATGAGACTCTACGAATCTGGTCAGGGCAGGAATGCAGCAGCCATAAGAAGAAATTCTCATGTGCCGTGAGGGTGCCTGGGCAGGCTTGGAGGTATAGTACTATATGTTGCCTTACATGCGGGATTTAAGTATATCCGCGGATACGGGGAGGTTCTTTTGTCAAGAAAATGGAGGGCAGATATGAAATATACATTTGATTGGAAGGAATATGCGCGTATAGCCAGAGCGATGGTATCTGAGGGCTGTGTATTACTTAAGAATGACAAGGGAACCCTGCCGGTTAAGTCAGGTGATAAGGTTGCGGTGTTCGGACGCATACAGTTTGATTATATAAAAAGCGGTACCGGTTCAGGAGGTATGGTAAACGCTCCTTATGTGATATCTATCCTCGATGCACTTAGGGAAGAGAAGGATATTACCATAGATGAAGAGCTTCTTAAGATATATGAGAATTGGGTCAGGGAGCATCCCTTTGATAAGGGCGAGGGCTGGGCCAAGGAGCCATGGAGTCAGCTTGAGATGACGGTATCAGATGAGGTGGCTATGGCTGCGGCATCCCGTTCGGATATCGCTGTCGTGATCATAGGCAGAAACGCCGGAGAGGACAGGGACAGCTCAGCGGATAAGGGCGCGTATAATCTGTCCGATGAAGAAGAGCAGATGCTCTCTGCTGTTACTAAGGCTTTTAAGAGAGTGGCGGTCATTCTTAATGTAGGCAGCATCATCGATATGAAGTGGGTGGATAAGTATGAGCCGCAGGCTGTGATGTATACATGGCAGGGTGGCATGGAAGGCGGTCATGGAATAGTCGATGTTCTTACGGGAAGAGTATGTCCGTCGGGAAGACTCTCGGATACAATAGCCTATGATATAAAGGATTATCCTTCTACGAAGAATTTCGGCGCTGAAGATAAGAATCACTATGAAGAGGATATATATGTAGGATACAGATATTTTGAGTCTGTTGCCAAGGATAAGGTCATGTATCCCTTCGGATTCGGATTGTCGTATACAACTTTTGCAATGGAGTCAAGCATGAGTCAGACCGATGAGGAGAAGATCCGTGTGACGACCACAGTGACCAATACCGGAGAAGTCGCCGGTAAGGAAGTGGTTCAGGTTTATTTCGAGGCCCCGCAGGGTAAGCTGGGTAAGCCGCTCAGGAGCCTTATACGGTTCGGCAAGACAGATGTACTTACGCCGGGTGCGTCGGAGACAGTTACACTTGATTTTGCAATGGCAGAAATGGCAAGCTTCGATGACAGCGGTGTCACAGGGCATAAGGATTGTTATGTGCTCGAAGCGGGTGAATATATCATATATGCCGGAACAGATGTACGTAATGCGGAGCTTATAGGAAGCTTTACATTAAGTGACACTGTTGTCATAAGTGAGTGCGAGGAGGCATGTTCACCTATAGAGGAGCTTAAGAGGATGCATCTTAAGCTTACGGATGATGGTAATAAGATGGAGTATGAGTCTGTTCCGCTAAGGAGCTATGACTTAAGAGACCGGATAACGGACAGGCGTCCGGATGGAAGGGAATGCACCGGAGATAAAGGTTACAGATTCGTCGATATGATGAGGGGAGAGGTATCCATGGAGGATTATCTTGACCAGTTGACGGATATTGATCTGATACATATGTCACGAGGTGAGGGAATGTGCTCGCCCAAGGTGACTCCGGGTGTGGCATCATGCTTCGGCGGTGTGACGGATAAGCTTAATAAGGATTATGGTATGCCGATCGCGGCCTGCTCGGACGGACCATCGGGCATACGCATGGATTGCGGAACGGAGGCATTCTCACTTCCAAATGCCACTTTGCAGGCTTGCTCATTCAATTTGACGCTTATAGAGAGACTCTATGAATATGAAGGCAAGGAACTGAGGAAGAATAAGATTGACTCTCTCTTAGGTCCGGGACTCAATATACATCGTAATCCCATCAACGGGCGTAACTTCGAGTATTATTCCGAGGACCCTTATCTGACCGGAGCCTGTGCGGTAGCAGAGCTTAGAGGTCTCCATAAGTATGAGGTAACGGGAACATGTAAGCATTTTGCCACCAACAATCAGGAATTCAAGAGACATTTTGTGGATGCGGTGGTTTCACCCAGAGCTCTCAGAGAGATATATCTTAAGGCTTTTGAGATGGCGGTAAAGGAAGGCGGAGCATTCCTTATCATGACTACCTACGGACCGCTTAACGGAATATATACGGCAAGTAACTATGACCTTGATACGACGATCCTTAGAGGTGAATGGGGATTTACGGGTGCGGTCATGACGGATTGGTGGGCCAAGATGGGGCCGGCAGGAAGCGCACTTAAGCATACGGATTCCAAGATGAAGGAACTCCTTGAAGAAGAGGCATCTATCAAGAACACAACGGCCATGATAAGTGCGCAGAATGATCTGTACAAGGTAACTGCGGACTCGGCAGGGAATGCTAATCAGGATAATGCCGAGGACGGCCTTAAGAGGGGAGTTATCACAAGAGGCGAGCTTTTGCGTAACGCCGCTAATATATGCAATGTACTTAAGAAGCTTGCCGTAGGCAGGAGACTGGTAGACGGTGAAGATGAGATAGAAGTCAAGAATCCTCCAAAGGGAGCGGATAAGAATACTTATTATATGCCCTATACGGAGACAGGCGGTCAAGAGACTTATCTTGATACCACCGGACTTCATACCGAAGGCGGTTCTAATAATATCTATACCCTTCACATCACAACACAGGGAATATATGATGTTGTATTCAGACTTAAGTCTGATGCCGGAGAACTTTCGCAGACGACGATGACGGTATCTGAGAATAATATGGTCCGTGGAGCCATAACCGTAAGCGGAACCTCCGGAGAGTGGGTAGAGCGAAGGGTTGAGATAGATGCAAGCTACCAGACAGACAATTATCTGGCAATATATTTTGCCCAGACCGGAATAGATATAGACAGCATAAGGTTCATTCTTAAGAAAAAGCTGGATATGGGCGATAAGAGAGATGTGGATTTCCTATAGGCTTTTTTTGTCCGGTAGTATATTATAATTGGAGTAAAGACAACAGAATTAAAAAATAGGTGTTGACAGTTTGTTTTATCAGGAGTATATTAAGTGTACTAGATGTTCTAGTACACTTAATTTTATGCCAAAGACATCCGGTGCCGGTTTACTAAGACATCCAGTGCCGGCCTGTTATGGCAGAGAATGACAGAATACAAAGGGAAGGAGACGCGGAAGATGCTTATTAACATCGACTATCAGGACAAAAGACCTATATATGAGCAGATAATCGAGAAGCTTCAGAATCTGATAGTGAAGGGTGTGCTTGCGGAGAATGACAAGATACCGTCAGTCCGTAACATGGCGATAGAGCTGTCCATCAACCCCAACACCATACAGAGAGCATATCAGGAGTTGGAACGGGCAGGCTATATATATACGGTAAAGGGCAGAGGCAATTTCGTCTCGCCGAAAGATGGCTGGAAGAAGGATAAGCTTGTAGAAGCAATGCAGGAATTTGATGATAAGGTGACGGAGCTTATCCATCTGGGTGTATCCGCTGATGAGATGCACAGCCATATAGATGATGTGATCAAGAAGGAGGGGATGAAGAATGATTGATATAAAGGACTTAAGCAAGAGATTCGATGATTTCTATGCTGTCAACGGGATCACAGCTAAGATTGAAGATGGTCATGTATTTGGGTTAGTAGGAACGAACGGAGCAGGTAAGAGCACACTTCTTCGCATGATAGCAGGTGTGATCAAGCCGACTGAAGGACAGGTAATAGTGGATGGAAGGCAGGTATATGAGGATGCCGATGTTAAGAAGGATATCTTCTATATATCGGATGAGCAGTACTATTTCGCTAATTCCACGCCGGAGGATATGAAGAATTTCTATAAGGGATTATATGAGAAATTCGACGAATCCAGATATAACGATCTTTTAGGTAAATTCGGTCTTGGGTCTAACCGCAGGATCAATTCTTTCTCAAAGGGCATGAAGAAGCAGCTTTCGGTCATCTTAGGAGTATGTGCCAATACAAAATATCTTCTTTGTGATGAGACCTTCGACGGGCTTGATCCTGTGATGAGACAGGCAGTTAAGAAGATATTCATAGCGGAGCTTGAAGACAGAGGCATGACACCTATCATAGCTTCCCATAACTTAAGAGAGCTTGAGGATATATGCGATCATGTTGGTCTGTTGCATCAGGGAGGAATCCTCTTTTCTAAGGATTTGGATGAGATGAAGCTTGGTATACACAGACTTCAGTGCGTATTCGAATCGGATGCGGACAGGGAGTCCTTTATGTCGGGGCTTAACATCATGAGTCACGAGGAGAGAGGCTCTCTGCATACTGTTACGGTTCGTGGGACAAGGGAGGAGCTTGAGGCAGCATTATCTAAGATACACACAGTTTTTGCTGAGGTTTTGCCCTTATCTCTTGAGGAGATATTCATAAGTGAGACGGAGGTGGTAGGATATGACATCAAGAACATTATCGCTTAATCTATTCAAGGGTGAGTGTAAGCGCAGACTGTGGCTGTATGCCCTTACGCTTGTTGCATTCATAGCCCTTCAGCCGGGCTCGTTGCTTATGGATATAGACAGATGGCTGATATGGGGGATCAGACCGGCCATGATGATCGCCAATATCAAGAGTACTGTAGCTATAACCTATATAGGACTTTTATTCATGCTCCTTGCCGTGATATATGGGGCGGTAAGCTATGGATATATATTCTCAAGATCAAGAGTGGATATGTATCACAGTCTGCCGATGGACAGGAAGAGCCTTTTTATCGTGAACTACCTTTCAGGGCTCTTGCCTTTTATGGTGATAGAGCTTTTTGCGAGTCTGCTTTTGATGTGCGTAGTCATGATCAAGGGACTGGGAGGTCATGGAATAGGCAATGTGATATTTTGTACATATATATACTCTGTATTCATATTCATGCTTGCATACAGTATCACTATCATGGCTCTGTCACTGTGCGGCAATCCGATAATAGGACTTCTGCTAAGCGGTGCCATAATGTTTGGCTTTGAGTTCACGGAGATGATCCTCGGTTGGTACAGTAACTATTGTTTCCAGACACACAGCTATGTATCGTCGGGAGATTATCCTCTGTGGAAGCTTGCGTTATCACCCAGTAATTTCGAGAACAGACTGGGACAGACCATAGGCGATACGCCGGGACGCTTCATACTGTTGATCGTAGTGACTGTTATATGCACCCTGCTTGCGGCATATCTGTATAAGATAAGACCCTCGGAGAGTGCGGGCAAGGCGCTATGCTATAAGATACTTCAGCCGGTCATCAGAATCCCGCTTGTAGTGGTTGCGGCATTGTCCGGCGGAATATATCTGGTGTTCGTATCCGGTGATATGATGACGGCGGGCTGGTACTGGATACTGTTTGCCTTCGTCGGAGTACTTACACATGTGGTAGCTGAGATAGTATTACAGCTTGACTTCAAGAAAGCACTTAAGCACTGGCAGCAGCTTATCATATCTCTTGCGGTAGCTGCGGTTATAGCCTGCTTCTTCTTATATGACCTTGGTGGATATGACAGATACATCCCTAAGGAAAATAAGGTTGCAAGTGCGGGAATAGCTCTAAGTGACATAGATATGGATATAAGCTACTTCGAATTAACAGGAAATGATGTAAGTGGAGATATGGAGTATATAGACAGAAGCAATCATATCCTTAAGGAGATGAAGTCTGAGAATAATACTGCTATCAGACAACTGGCATCTCTCGGTGTGGCAAGTATCGATCCTGAGCGTTCGGTATTCAAGCGTATGGAGAAGCAGCGTCAACAGGAGGTGACTTATGACGGAATCAATTATACACAGAATATTTCACCCGAAGCTTCAGAAGATGACAGGAAGATGAGCTATACCATAAGATACAATCTTACTAACGGCAGGACTGTATACCGAACATATACCGCCAGTCTGTCTGAAGCCTATGTGCCGGCAGAGGCAATCTATGACAGTGCGGAATATAAGGATGCAGCTTATCAGTTGGATGAGATGATCGGAAAAGGACTATTCGACAAAGTTACTCTTACGGATAGCTTCTATGATGAAGTGTTCAAACTCTCCGGTGATGATATAGATGCCCTTTTGACAGAGCTTGATACGGATCTGAAGGCAATGACACTTGAGAGGGTAGTGAATGAGTATCCTATATATCAGGTTACAGGAGTAATGAAGGATTCTGAACTGACGGGATATTACAACGATATGCTCTACGGATACTATATATATCCCGATTATACGAATACCATCGCATTTTTAAAGAGCAAAGGGTTAGAGGTGGATACCATACAGAGGCTTGATCCTGATAAGATAGATCATGTGGAAGTAACAGACTATAGCAGAGCCAATTATCCGGAGACTATATATAATGATATTGAAGCTAAGGCTGCTACGGTAGTTGCGGAACCGGTAAAGGTAATGTACAACACAGATGCAGATAAGGTGATCATCAGTAAGATCAATGATATTGCCGTATATGATCACTTCTGCTACGTCAACAGTTTATTCAAGCCTTATGAGGAAAATCTGGATATCAACATTTTCTATCAGACTGACAAGGGCTTCTTAAATTCGATATATGTAAGGATACCTAAGGGCAAGCTGCCGCAAAAGGTAAGGGATGATATAGAAAAAGCCTATGCGGAAGTCGATCGTGCAGGTGACGGCGAAGCATATGCAACATCGACTATTATCGACTAAGGATGGCTGATACAGAAGAAAAGGGACAGGTCCGAATACAGGATCATAAAAGCCGCAGGCCAAAGCGTAGCCTGCGGCTTTTCTTACTTATGCTCATATCTTGGTATTCACACCGTTGACATTGACATTCTCGTTATCCTCCATTGGGATTATAAGACATTTCTTGTCGCCTATCATCTGCGACCTTATCTGGTTAGCCTTCTCCGGCTTGACACGAACGACCACATCATAGGTCTTGACATCATCGCCGGATATATTCTCTGTCTCCATACGTTTTATCTCTGATTTAAGAGAAGCCACTTCCTTAACAAGCTCCTTCTTCTCACGCTCCTTGGCATTCTTCTCAAGTGCCTTGTTATCCACAAGTGCAGCCATAGGTGGAAGCTCATCTGCGAATTCCTCAAGGACTACTTCCTTGATTATTCTTGCAGGCTCGCCCTCTATGCCGTTCTCATCGAGAACCTCATCGATCGTTCCGGCATCAAGTACCACACTCAGGGCTTCTGTATTACCCATTGCATCCTCTGTCTCTATGCGGTTATTAAGACTCTCCTGAATGCCGATAAGAGCCTCTTCCCCCTGTTCATCATCCGCTCCGTAGGCTCTTTTCACAATGGAAGAGAACACCTTGCGCTGTTCGAAGGCTGTACGCTTAGGCCCGCATCCGAGAACATCTTCTATAAATTCCGCATGTGAATCCTTGGCATCCCTTACAAAATAATCCACCTTGTGTATATCCGCACTTCTGTTATCAAAGGCAGGGAACAGGAAGCCTATATCCGGAACGCCGACTACCCAGTCCCTTATGCGGGCACCTATCCTGTTCTCATCTGCTCTGTATCCAAGCCCTGCCTTGGAGAGTGCAACCGGGCAGATGGAGACCAGAAGGTATTCGTATACTTCTTCGGATTCGCCTGTCTTCATATTGTCGGAGGTCTTATCCATGATGTCATATACATCGTGATAGACAAGTATCAGATAATTCCCCACATAATTATAGCCGTCGATTATAAGGTCATAGAGTCTGTCCAGAAGATCCTCGTTATCAAGAGCCGAAGCACGCAACCCGTATAGGAACTGCTGCTTACCACCGGGTGCCTCCTCCTCGGACGGAAAGTCAAGTTCAAGTATATTATTGCCTATTGTGCCTGTAAGAGTCTTCTTGGCTATCTCCATGAATTTGAAGAATTCTTCCTCCTTCATATTGAGGAAATCCTCGTTAAGCTTAAGTACCTTATGCCTGTTGGCATCCACGTAACAGCCCGCCATGCGTCTTATGGTGCAGGATTCTTTTTTATATCTTTTCTTTAATTCAAGCACATCCTTCTTATTCATTATTGTCAGCTCCGTTTCATTTTTATGTATTGTCCTTTACCAAGCCCTATTATTCTACCACAATAATGAGTCTTATGATATGGCGAGTTATTACAAGTTATGGTAAGATTAAGAACGGAATCAGTAATATTAACGGAGGAATAATCAATGAACACTAATCCGATAGTAACCATTACAATGAAAAACGGTGATATCATCAAGGCTGAACTCTACCCTGATATCGCACCCCAGTCCGTGTATAACTTCATAAGCCTTATAGGTAAAGGCTTCTATAACGGACTGATCTTCCACAGAGTCATCAAGGGCTTCATGATACAGGGCGGATGTCCTGAGGGCACAGGTATGGGGGGTCCGGGCTATTCGATCAGAGGCGAATTCAACAGTAACGGCTTTGAGAATAACCTTAAGCATACAGAGGGTGTATTATCCATGGCCCGTTCCATGTTCCCGGATAGTGCGGGATCACAGTTTTTCATAATGCATAAGAACAGTCCCCATCTTGACGGTGATTATGCCGCATTCGGCAAAGTGATCGAGGGCATGGAGAATGTCAATAAGATCGCAGAGACAGCAACAGATTATAACGACAGACCCATAGAAGAGCAGATGATCGCATCCATTACGGTAGATACCTTCGGTGTGGATTATCCGGAACCGGATAAGCTCTGATCTATCAATGGACAATACATTTGATATACAAGATGAACTGAATAAGCTTCCTAAGTCTCCGGGTGTGTACATCATGCGGGATAAAAATGATGATGTCATATATGTGGGTAAGGCTGTCAATCTGCATAACAGGGTCAGATCATATTTCCGTGAGAATATCGGCAGAGGACCGTGGATTGACAGGATGGTAAGGCTGATCGCATATTTCGAATATATAGTTACGGATTCGGAACTTGAAGCCCTTGTGCTTGAGAATAATCTTATCAAGGAACATCGTCCCAAGTACAATACAATGCTTGTGGATGATAAGACCTATCCTTATATCAAGGTTACATCAGAGGATTATCCGAGGATACTTTTCTCCAGAGAGATGAAGAAGGACAGGGCCAGATACTTCGGACCCTATACATCCGCAGCAGCAGTCAAGGATACAATAGAGCTTATCAATAAGCTGTATAAGCTGCGCACCTGTAATGCGAAGGTGGCATATGGGAAGAGGACTACGGACAGGCCGTGTCTTAATTATCATATCGGACAGTGTGTTGCGCCCTGTCAGGGAGAAGTGACAGTTAAAGAGTATGGAGCCAGAGTTGAACAGGCATTGGAGTTCTTAGGAGGCAATTACGATCCAATCATCAAAAAACTGGAAAAGGATATGACGGAAGCATCAGAATCCCTTGATTTTGAGAGAGCAGCCTCGATACGCGATCTTCTGGGCAGCGTAAGGCAGGTGGCACAGAAGCAGAAGATAGAGAATTCGGATGGTGAGGACAGAGATATCATTGCGCTCAGTCATAAGGAGGCCGATGCGGTCGTACAGGTATTCTTCATACGGGGAGGAAGGATGATCGGGAGAGAGCATTTCTTCCTTAAGACGGATGAAGAGAGTACAGATGAGGATATAGTATCCAGCTTCATCAAGCAGTACTATGCGGGTACGCCTTATATCCCCAAGGAGATGTATCTGCCCTGTGAGCTTACGGAGACAGAGCTTATCGAGGATTGGCTGTCTGATATAAGGAGGTCGAGAGTACATATCATAGTTCCCAAGATCGGACAGAAGCACAAGTTAGTGGAGCTTGCGGCGCAGAATGCGGAATTGATTCTTGATAAGGATAAGGAGAGACTTAAGCGCGAGCAGGGTCGTACCATAGGAGCGGTGAAGGAGATAGAGGATATTCTTGGTATCAAGGGACTTACGAGGATGGAGGCATTCGATATATCCAACATATCGGGCTTTGAGAATGTAGGCTCCATGGTGGTATTCGAATCGGGCAGGCCGAAGCGGAGTGATTATCGCAAGTTCAAGATCAAGACGGTTGCGGGTCCGGATGATTATGCGTGTATGAGAGAGGTACTTACCAGACGCTTTAAGCACGGCTTGGCAGAGAGGCAGGAGTTGGCTGATAAGGGCGAGAGTACAGAGTTCGGAAGCTTTACGAGATTTCCGGATATCCTTATGATGGACGGAGGAAGAGGTCAGGTCAATATAGCGCTGGAGGTTCTTAAGGAGCTTAAGCTTGACATTCCGGTATGCGGTATGGTCAAGGATGATAATCACAGAACCAGAGGACTGTATTATAACAATGTCGAGCTTCCCATAGACCGTACCGGTGAGGGCTTCAAGCTGATCACAAGGATTCAGGATGAGGCTCACAGATTCGCCATTACATATCACAGGAGCTTAAGGGCAAAGGATCAGGTACACTCGGTTCTTGATGAGATACCGGGAGTCGGACCTAAGAAGCGTAAGAGTCTGATGATGGCCTTTGACAGCATAGATGATATTAAGAATGCGGATATTGAGAAGCTGTGCGAGGTGGATGGAATCCGGCGCAGTGATGCCAAGATAATATATTCATTTTTCCATGGGGATATGGTAAAATAGCCAAAAGGCTAGTGCACGGGAGGATTACAATGGCAAGCGTAAAATTAGCAGACATAATCGAACACGGTAAACTGGAGAATCTGACCCCGGAGATAGATATCAAGGGGATCAAGATCACACAGCCGGATATCAATAGGCCGGCATTGCAGTTGGCGGGATATTTCGAGCATTATGAATCTACCAGATTGCAGATCATAGGATATGTGGAGTATTCCTATATGGAGAATCTGCCCAAGGCAAGGCAGAAGGAGGTATATGAACAGCTCCTGTCATATCCCACACCGGGTATAGTATTCTGCAGAGAGCTTCAGCCTAACGATCTGTTCAGGAAGACAGCCATCAAGCACGGAATACCGCTTCTCATGACCAAGAAGGCTACATCTGCATATTTCGCAGAGACGGTGCGTTGGCTTAATGTTAAGCTGGCTCCTATGATCTCGGTTCACGGGGTGCTTGTGGATGTGTTCGGTGAAGGTCTCCTGATAACGGGTGAGAGCGGAATAGGTAAGTCGGAGGCGGCTCTGGAGCTTATTAAGAGAGGACACAGACTTGTAACGGATGATGTGGTGGAGATACGTAAGGTATCGGATGAGACTCTTATAGGTACTGCTCCCGATATAACGAAGCACTTTATTGAGCTTCGCGGAATCGGTATAGTTGATGTCAAGAGTCTGTTCGGTGTGTCGAGTGTCAAGGAATCCCAAGGCATAGATTTAGTCATTAGACTTGAGGAATGGGATAAGGATAAGGACTATGACAGACTGGGTCTTGAAGAAGAGTATATCGAGTATCTGGGGAACAGAGTGGTATGTCACAATATACCCATAAGACCCGGACGTAATCTTTCGATTATATGTGAGTCTGCGGCTATCAATCACAGACAGAAGAAGATGGGTTACAATGCAGCTCAGGCATTGTATGAGAGAGTACAGAAGTCTCTGGCTGAGAAGCGTGAGGAAGAAGAGGACTAAGAGGATCGGGTTATGAGTAAGGTGATATTTGGTGTTGATGTGGGAGGAACCACCGTTAAGCTGGGATGCTTTGATACGGACGGCAATCTGTTGGATAAGTGGGAGATACCCACAAGGACTGAGGATAAGGGCTCCAATATAATCGGCGACATCGCAGGAAGTATTCTTGTAAAGCTTGCCAAAGACGATATAGATAAGAAGGATGTTGTGGGAATCGGAATAGGAGTTCCGGGTCCCGTTAAAAGTGACGGCAATGTCATAGTTGCGGTTAATCTCGGCTGGAAGGAGGTTAATGTCAGCAGGGAGCTAAGTGAGCTTACAGACATACCCGTTAAGGCCTCAAATGATGCCAATGTAGCTGCATTGGGAGAGATGTGGAAAGGCGGCGGACAGGGATATTCCAATGTGGTAGCCGTAACTTTGGGAACAGGAGTCGGCGGCGGTATCATAGTGGATGGCAGGATAGTGAACGGCGCTACCGGAGCAGGCGGAGAGATAGGGCATATCCATCTTGAGGATAATGAGAGTGAGACCTGCGGATGCGGTGGACACGGATGCTTGGAGCAGTATGCATCTGCTACGGGAATAGTAAGGATCGCAAGAAAGAAGCTTGCCGATTCAAGTAAGGACAGTGTATTAAGAGAAGAAGAGATAACGGCAAAGTCTGTATGGGATGCTGTTAAGGCAGGCGATGAGCTTGCCGTTGAGGTAGCCGGTATATACGGTGAGTATCTCGGTAAAGGTCTTGCGGCAGTGGCAGATGTAGTCAATCCGGAGATTTTTGTCATAGGAGGCGGAGTATCCAAGGCCGGCAGAGTCGTGATAGAGTATATGGAGCCTTATTTTGACAGATATGTTTTTCCGGGTGCAAAGAATGCGAAGTTCGCTTTGGCCAAGCTCGGTAATGATGCGGGAATATACGGAGCAGCCAGACTTATGATAGACAAGTGATCTTGTCGGAGTGATATGTGGGATATAACATTAGACAGAGAATTAGCGAAGCTCATCCCTGAAGATAGTATCCTCAGGGATGAGCCTATGTATAAGCATACGACATTCAGGGCAGGCGGGAATGCAGCAAGATTCATATCCGTATCGGATAAAGAACAGCTGATCAGCCTGCTTGGTCTGCTTAAGGCTTCCGGTGCGGTATACTCTGCCAGAGGAAGTAACGATGGAGGCAGGGCGGCCTATTATGTCATAGGTAACGGAAGCAATCTGTTAGTATCGGATAAGGGTTATGACGGTCTGATAATAGAGATCGGCTTAAAAATGTCCGGGTGTGCCGTCAAGGGTAATGCTATCACGGCAGAGGCAGGTACAATGCTTGCAAGACTTGCCAATGCAGCCTTGGATAACAGCCTTACGGGACTTGAATTCGCATCCGGTATCCCCGGGAGCGTGGGTGGTGCTATGGTCATGAATGCAGGTGCTTACGGCGGTCAGATGCAGGATGTCGTAAGACACGTCACCGTGTATGATACTGAAGATAGCAGAGTTCTCAGTCTTGATAATGAACGGATGGATTTTGCATACAGGCACAGCATAATAAGAGATAAGGGCTATATAGTCCTTGATGCGGAATTTGTTCTAGAAGAGGGAGACAGACAGCAGATAGAGGATAAGATGAGAGAGCTTAACGCTGCGAGGAAGCAGAAGCAGCCGCTTGAGTATCCGTCGGCAGGCTCTACATTCAAGAGACCGGAAGGCTTTTTTGCCGGAGGACTTATAGAGGAATGCGGACTTAAGGGGTACAGTGTCGGAGATGCCTCCGTATCCGAGAAGCATGCGGGCTTTGTCATCAACAGAGGGAAGGCAACAGCCTCGGATATATACAGACTGATAGGCGAGATAAGGGAAAAGGTATATGCTGACACAGGTGTCAGATTAGAACCTGAGATCGTATTCATGGGAGAATTCTGATGAGATTTGTAATTGTGACCGGTATGAGCGGCGGTGGTAAGAGAACCGCCATGAAGATGCTTGAAGATATCGGATTCTATTGTGTAGACAATCTTCCGATACCGCTCATAGATAAATTCGTAGAGCTTATAGCCACCCCCAACAGTGAGATACAGAAGGTGGCGTTAGGGCTTGATGTGCGTGCCGATCAGGATTTTGATGATGCAACGATTGCTCTTGACGCGATCAAAGCCAGCGGCTACAGCTATGAGATCGTATTCATGGATGCATCCGATGCCACATTGCTTAAGCGTTATAAGGAGACAAGGCGTGTGCATCCGCTCGCAACCCCTCCCGCCAACCGCATAGAGGAAGGTATCCGTAAGGAGAGGGAGATACTTAAGACCATAAAGAGCAAGGCGGATTATATATTCGATACATCCAATCTTCTGACGAGGAATCTCAAGGAGGAGCTGGATAAGATATTCGTTACCGGTGAGAGCTATAATTCGCTCATGATCAATATAGTGTCCTTTGGATTTAAGAACGGGATACCGGCTGACGCGGATCTTGTATTCGATGTGCGCTTTTTGCCCAATCCCTTCTATATAGAAGAATTAAAGCATCTGACCGGTAATGATGCACCTGTTCATGATTATGTCATGTCCTTCAAAGAAGCAGTTACATTCCTTGATAAGCTTGAGGATATGCTGTCTTTCCTTATACCGGGTTATGTCAATGAGGGCAAGTACCAGCTTGTGGTTGCCATAGGATGTACGGGAGGACAGCACAGATCGGTCACTCTTGCCAGAGAGATATATACAAGACTTAAGGGCAAAGGTGATTACGGTCTGTCCATTACACATCGTGATATAAAGGAATAATTCATGTCATTTTCATCCACTGTAAAAGAAGAACTGGAAAAGGCAATGGGAAGTGCAAGGCACTGCCGTATGGCGGAGCTGGCTGCCATGGTGGAATTCTGCGGACGCATAGGGACAGATGCATCCGGCAGAAGGACGCTTATGCTTGGTACGGATAACGATCAGGTGAAAAGAAAATACAGGACTCTTTTAAAAAGGATATATAATGTGACCGATCCCGATGGACCGGATGATGATACCTGTTATCTGATATTGGAGGGACTTGATATCATAGACAGATCAGGAGTCATGAGGGATATTAATGCGCCGGCAAGCTCGCTTTTACTCAAGCAGTCATGCTGTAAGAGGGCTTTCCTAAGAGGAGCTTATATGTGTATAGGCTCCATGAGTGATCCCAAGAGCAGCTATCATCTGGAATTCGTGTGTGATATCGGGGATCAGGCACAACAGATCGTGGGACTTCTGTCGGATTTTGATATAGAATCGAAGATAATAGAGCGCAAGAAGCATTATGTGGTATACATCAAGGAAGGGGAGAGCATAGTGGACTTCCTTGGGATATGCGAGGCGCATGTGGCACTTATGAATATGGAAAATGACCGTATCCTTAAGGAAGTCAGCAATTCCGTCAACAGAAGGAACAACTGTGATGTGGCCAATATCAGGAAGACTGTCAATGCAGCCACAAGACAGATAGAAGATATAGAATTCTTAAGAGACAACTACGGCCTTGAGAGGCTGTCCGACAATCTCAGAGAGATGGCTCTGATAAGACTTGAATATCCCGATGCCACACTTCCGGAGCTGGGAATGGAATTTGATCCGCCCTTAGGTAAGAGCGGAGTCAACCACAGATTGAGAAAGCTTAGTGAGCTGGCGGATAAATATCGCCAATAATTATTCCCCGTAGATTTTTGTATTTTTTGTGTAGGATTTTTTATTCTCTATTGAAATCATTTGTATTAAATTATACACATCTGGTTGTGACACCTGAGAGGTCGGGGTCAGTAACAAATGTATAGGAGGATGAGAAATGAGAAAGAAAATTCTGGCAGCTATTATGGCAATCACGATGGTAGCGCTCACAGCTTGCGGAAGTGCGGCAGCACCTGCAGCAGGCGGTTCAGGAAGTGCTTCATCAGGAGCTTCAGGCGGTGGCAAGAAGGTTGCGGTTGCAATGCCCAC
>DGII01000139.1 GCA_002393095.1 Lachnospiraceae bacterium UBA3826
GCATACGGTTATAATCTTGGAAAAGGAGATGGGTGGAATGCCAAGAGATGTTATGAAGAAAAACAGGAATGTAAGCCTGATAACAAATTGTATCATCGTAATACTGACGCTGGTTGGAAGCTACCTAACCGTCACAAGCTCGCTGCTTTCCTTGTCGAGCTGCTGCTTATATTCGTTGGGTGAGATACCGAACTCGTTCTTGAAGTCTCTGTAGAAGCTTGAATAGTTGGTGAATCCGCACTGTAAGTAGGCTTTGCCTATTTCTCCGTTCTGGTGCATGAAATCCCTGAAGAGGTTAAGCCTCTGCTTGATTATATACTGCTTGATGGAGATGCCGAGGTTAGCCTTGAATACATGGGATATGTGATACTTGCTTAAGTAGAAGTGATCCGCTATTGAGTCGAGGCTTATCTGCTCCGTTAAGTGTGCGTTGATATAGATGATAAGATTCTGATAGAGGCTCGCATTCTCCTTGAACTCGATTGGATGTTCGGCCTCATAGGTCGCGCGATTCAAGTCGAAGACCAGATCGCATACCTGATTCTGGATCTTCGCTGTTTTGCCATACCTGTCCTGATGTATCTCCTGTATGAGATTGAATATCTTGGACTGTATTGCATTAAATGCGATATTATCAAAATGATATATATACTGCTTATTGACACTGGCCTGCTGCATGATATAGCCGTATGCCGTCGAGATGCGAAGAAGCTGATTGCAGTAGTCTCGACTTATCCAGAAGACAAAGCGCTGGTAGTATATATCCGTATTATGGATGATGGCGTAATGCGGTACATGGGGCGGTATGAGCACCAGATCTCCCGATGAGAGATGATAAGTCTTGTCAGCGATCACCATGGACACATCTCCGTCCACGAAGAAGTAGAATTCATAGTAATCGTGGGTATGACTTCCCGTAGCTTTCATGTGGATATCGCTGTAATAATATATCTCGAAATCCTTGGAAAGCATATATTGTCTGGGCGAAAAAGTTGTTCTTAATTCTTCTCTCATGTTCTAATATTACCTTATAGTTTACAAAAAATAAACAATTTTTGAAAAATGCCGCAACTTTTCACTACTTGTTCACAAGAAGTAGAATTGTAAGGGCCTTTTGTATATTAGTATAATGAAAATGTGTAAGAGGTATATAAGAATGGTGTATCGTTACACCTTCGATAAAATGGTGCTGTGTGTCCATAGGATTCACAGTGGAGAGGACAGGAGCAATATATGGAGATGACGTTCAGATGGTTCGGAACCGGTCACGATACAGTGACACTTAGTCAGATCAGGCAGATACCGGGAGTGACAGGAGTGATCACCACACTGTATGATAAGATGCCCGGTGAACTCTGGACTAAAGAGGAGATTCGTGAGCTTAAGAAGGAGGTTGAGCTTGACGGACTGCATATATCGGGTATAGAGAGTGTCAATATCCATGACGATATCAAGACAGGCTCCGGTAAGAGAGATCTGTATATCGATAATTATATTAAGACACTTGAGGCATTGGGCCAAGAGGACATACACATGGTATGCTATAATTTTATGCCTGTCTTTGACTGGACCAGAACAGAGCTTGCAAGAGTGCGTTCTGACGGTTCGACTGTAATGGCATATAATCAGAAGACGGTAGATGCCATGATACCGGAGAAGATGTTCGACTCCATATCCGGTGATATGAACGGCTCGGTGATGCCGGGCTGGGAGCCTGAGAGGATGGCTCATATCAAGGAGCTTTTTGAGCAGTATAAGGATGTGACGGAGGAGGATCTATTTAATAATCTTAAGTACTTCCTGGAGAAGATAATGCCTGTATGTGACAAGTATGACATCAATATGGCTCTTCATCCGGATGATCCTGCTTGGAGCGTATTCGGACTGCCGCGTATAGCCATAAGCAAGGAGAACCTCGTAAGGATCACTAAGCTTGTGGATAACGTACATAACGGAATCACATTCTGTACAGGCTCTTACGGTTCAAGCATAGCCAATAATCTGGTAGAGACCATATGGGAGCTTAAGGGCAGGATACACTTCGGACATATCCGCAATCTTAAGTTCAATTCGCCGGATGATTTCGAAGAGGCTGCACACTTGTCAAGCGATGGAGACTTCGATATGTATGAGATCATGAAGGCATTACATGATTCGGGCTTTAACGGGCCTATCCGTCCGGATCATGGCAGGATGATATGGGGCGAGGTCGCCATGCCGGGATACGGTCTGTATGACAGAGCACTTGGCGCCACTTACCTTAACGGTCTGTGGGAAGCCATAGATAAGAGTAAATAAAGGGGGTATAAATATATGCTGCCGCAGCTTAAGTGACATAATGTCACAGGTAGTCTGTGGTAGCATTTTTCTGTATAATGGAGTAACGGAAGATTAAGGAGTAGGAGCATGGAGTATTTACTTAACACTGAGAGGATTAAAGCGGATAAGATTAAGATAATAACAGAGTCAGAAGGACATGAGGGAGTTAGGCTTGCAGCAGACTGGCTTAAGCGGGATATGCAGGGTGTATTCGGTGCATGTCCGGACATAGCCGAGATCGAATATGAGGAGATAACAGGTAACAGTGAATCTGCAGAGCATGCGGGACATAAGCCGGTGGATGCCGCTTGGCATGACTTAATGCCTGTAATATGTGTATCTGCGGATAAGGGTCATATAGCCTGGGAGCTTAATGACAGAGGTGTCATTGAGCTTGACCTTATACGGGGCAAGAGAGAATGCTATATATTCAAAGTGGTTAAGCTGGATGCTCCGGATACCAGTACGGACGCCTCGGATGACAGCCGGAGGCATAAGAAGACGGCCCTTGTGATAGTAGGCTCTGATAAGCGCGGAACCATATACGGTATGCTTCATCTGTCAGAGCTTATGGGAGTATCTCCCTTCACGGACTGGCTTGATATTAAGCCCGGACATATGGATGAGCTTATCCTGACAGAAGCCGATAACCTCGTATCAAAGGAGCCTTCGGTACGATACAGAGGCTTCTTCATCAACGACGAGTGGCCTGCCTTCGGTAACTGGTGCAATAAGCGCTTCGGCGGCTTCAATGCAGCGTGCTATGAGCATGTATTCGAACTGCTGTTAAGACTTAAGGGCAATTATATGTGGCCTGCCATGTGGACCTCCATCTTCCCTGATGACGGCCCTGAACTTGCAAGTGCGGTTCTTGCGGATAAGCTTGGAGTGGTGATGGGTATGTCACATCATGAGCCGTGCTTAAGACAGGGAGAGGAATACAAGTACTTAAGAGGACCTGAGTCCATATACGGGGATGCGTGGGACTTTAGGAAGAATAAGGAGGGAATAACCCGATTCTGGGAGGACGGACTTAAGAGAGGCGGTCATCTGGAGAATGTCATCACTGTAGGTATGCGCGGCGAATTCGACTCCACAGTGCTTGGCAAGGAGGCGACGCTTGGTGACAATATCGACCTTATAAGGGATGTGCTTAAGACGCAGAATGAACTCATACGCAGATTCGTTGACCCTGATCTGGATAATGTTCCGCGTATGCTCGCTCTGTATAAGGAGGTGGAGGCATTCTACTACGGCGACGATACCTATAAGGGGCTTAAGGGAGACCCTGAGCTTGAAGGCGTGACACTGATGCTGTGCGATGACAACTTCGGTAATCTCCGCACCCTTCCGCCGGAGTCTGAGCGGGATCATAAGGGTGGCTACGGCATGTATTATCACATGGATTATCACGGATGGCCCATATCCTACGAATGGGTCAATTCAAGCACCCTTCCCAAGATATGGGAGCAGATGACGCAGTGCTATGAGTTCGGTGTTAGAGAGCTGTGGATAGTCAATGTAGGAGATATCTTCACTAACGAGTATCCGCTGTCATTCTTCATGGACATGGCCTATGATTATGAAAAATGGGGCCTTGCCAATGTCAACGCACCTGACGAGTATACTAGGAGCTTCGTGCGGACACAGTTCGCCGGTGTGACCGAAGCATGTGCGATATCCATAGAGAAGCTTCTTAAGGGCTATACCCGCATAGCGGCGAACAGACGGCCGGAGGCTATGAATGTGGATGTATACGATCCGGTGTGGTATGATGAGACCAAGGATATGCTTGATAAGTGTGAAGAGTATACAAGTCAGGCGGCCGATATATATAAGCAGCTATCATCAGAGGAAAGTAACAGCGCCTACCCGTTCTATGAGCTTGTGTATTATCCCCTTATGGCTAATCTTAATGTGCAGAGGCTATGGCTCTATACGGGGCTTAATCATGCGCTTGCAGGTATTCATGCGGTGGATGAGGCAATGCTCTATGCACATAAGGCAGAGGAATGCCTTAAGCTTGACGAAGAGCTTACGGATGAGCTTCATACCATACATGACGGTATGTGGTACGGCATGGGTATGTCAGAGCATATAGGCTTTAATTACTGGAATGAAGAGGAGTGCAGCTTCCCTGTGCTCTATAGCGGCAGAAGGCCGGATAAGCCGCGTATCGTAACCTGTATACCGGGAACTGACAGACATACCGAGGGTGGTGTCTGGACGAAGACGGATCTTGTGCTTGATACCTTCTTAAGACCTGATAATGAAGTGGGAAGTATCATCCTGCACTCGGTGGGTGAAGGGACTGCGGAGTATGAGATATGCACAGATGCGGATGTCTTCGATATATCAGATATGAAGGGCTGCATAGAGTGCGGAGAAAGTAAGGAGATAGAGATAAGACTTAAGAACAGGAGCAATCCGGGTGAGACTAAAGCTGCCGATGAGACAGACGCTACGGGCGGCACAGATATGACAGAAGTGTCATATGCCATGTATAAGCTTAGTGTGAGATCAATGTCTGACTCTCTTCCTACGGAATCAGTCATACTGATACCGGTGAATAATACGGATTATTCGTCGCTTAAGCCAGGCACCTATGTATGGTGCGGTACGGATACGGTCGCATTAAGCAGCGAGCACTACAGTGTTATCACGGATGAGAAGTGCGCTCCCATGGGTTATATATCTATAGAAGCGGGGCATTTTACCCGTAAGGGAAGTGATGGTGACGGTGAATTTGTCGAGATACCGGATTACGGCAAGACGCTGTCGGGAATGAAGGCATTTCCTGTAACCAAGACCTATACACCCGGAGGTGATGCGCCATATCTTGATTATGATCTGTATATGCCAGAGGACGGAGAGTATACGGTACGGGTATATGTAACTCCGGCTAATCCGGTATATAAGAATAATCTCCTGCGATACGGTATCGGCGTGATAAAGGGTGATAAGGCGGTTAACGGCGAAGGTGTAAGCGATGCGACAGGCGATGATAAATGCGCTGTCAGGCTTGCAGATACCGTGGTCAGGAGCTATGCTGTGGGCGATGACAATGATGACTGGAAGCAGGGTGTACTTGATAACATACATATAAGCGAAAGCGATGAGCTGTTCGCGGAGGGGCTTAATACCCTTCGCATATATGCCTGTGATCCGGGCTTCGTGCTGCAGAAGCTTGTCATATATAAGAAGGGCTTAAGTCCGGCATCAAGCTATCTCGGACCGAAAGAGACCTACAGAGTATGAAGGCCCTGATGTATAATACAGTATAAGAAATAAAATATAAGAAATAAGATATATGATATAAGAAATAAGGTATAAGGTATAAGATATAAAAAGATGTAAGAACAAGACACAGGGCATTAAGCAATAGAGAATAAGGATTAAGGAATAAAGACAATGATAAGATTATCCAGACTTATAAGCGACAATATGATCATACATAAGGATAAGCCCGTAAGGATATGGGGATGGGCAGATGCAGGCGCGACTGTAAGGGCATGTATAGCTGAAGATATAATTGCAAGCAGTGAAGCTCTATCTGACGGAAGCTTCGACATAGAGCTTGCAGTGCCTAAACCGGGGGCCGGATATACGATCACTGTATCGGAGATAAAGGCTGGCAGAGTGACGGATGAGATAGTCATTAAGAATGTGGCGGTAGGGCTGGTGTATATAATGTGCGGCCAGTCCAATGCGGGCTTTCCCATGTCAAGGGTCAGAGATACATATCCGGAGGAATGGCTGGAGCCGGATAATGATAAGCTGCGGACCTTCAAGA
>DGII01000003.1 GCA_002393095.1 Lachnospiraceae bacterium UBA3826
GAACGAGTGATTAGACAATTTTTTCATAATAGCCCGGGTGCCGAGAGGTATCCGGGCACTCCTCATTTAGGCCTCTGCCTTCGGCAGAGATGCGCTCGATTCGATTGACTTCGTCAATCTCATTACCTCGCGCTGCCAGCGAAAATGCAGTAGCATTTTCGCATTTAGGCTTTCACGTTCACCCCTCATCGATAAGCGACTGTACCTCTTCGTTGAGGCTCTGCATCTTGGTATCCAGATCCGACACCATATGAGCACAATCCACGAGCTCTTCCTGAATGTGCGAAGGCGCATTACCCTCGAATTTATAATGTATCTTATGCTCAAGGCTTGCCCAGAAATCCATGGCAACCGTGCGTATCTGTATCTCAACCTTGGCTTCTATCCTCTTGTCGGACAGGAAGATTGGCACGGTTACAAGCATATGATAGCTCTTATATCCGCTTGCCTTGGGATTCTTGATGTAGTCCTTGATCTCCAGCACCTTGATGTCATTCTGATTAGCCAGCATCTCGGCTATATGATAGATATCCGAAGTGAACGAGCATATTATCCTTATACCCGCAATATCATCCACATATTCCACCATATTCTCTATCGTGGATTCATATCCTTTTTTCTTAAGCTTTTTAACTATACTCTCACTTGTCTTGATACGGGACTTAATGTGCTCAATAGGATTATACCTGTGCACATGCTGAAATTCGTCATTAAGTATCTCAAGTTTGGTATTGATCTCTTTAAGTGCCGACCGGTAGATGAGCAGTACCTCATTCCAACTGTCTACCTGATCGTAACCGCCTGTTCTGCTATCCATTCTGTAATTCTCCAACACAACCCCCGAATCGGATCGCCTTATGTTATCTAATCATCATATCCGTTCGGATTATTCTTCTGCCAACGCCACGAATCCTCGCACATCTGCAATATATCGTACTTGGCTTCCCAGCCAAGCTCCGCTTTGGCTTTGGAAGCATCGGCATAGCAGGTGGCTATGTCGCCCGCACGTCTTGGCTTAATGGAGTAAGGTATCTTCACTCCGCTTGCTTTCTCGAAGTTCTTAACCACTTCAAGTACGCTGTAGCCCCTTCCCGTTCCGAGATTATATATACACAAGCCTGCATTCTCTTCAATCTTCTTAAGAGCCTTGACATGACCTATCGCAAGATCCACCACATGTATGTAATCTCTTACACCCGTACCGTCCGGCGTATCGTAGTCATTCCCGAACACACCAAGCTCCGCTCTCTTGCCTACCGCTACCTGAGTGATGTAGGGCATAAGGTTATTGGGTATACCGTTGGGATTCTCTCCCATGGTTCCGCTTGCATGAGCACCTATCGGATTGAAGTATCTTAAGAGCACCACATTCCACTCCGGATCGGCTTTCTGCATATCCGACATTATCTGTTCGAGCATTGATTTGGTCCATCCGTAAGGGTTAGTGCATACACCCTTGGGGCACTCCTCCGTGATGGGAACAAAGGCCGGATCTCCGTACACCGTTGCGCTTGATGAGAAGATGATGTTCTTGCAGTTATGCTTCCTCATTACATCTAATAGTGTAAGCGTTCCCGTTACGTTATTGTCATAATATTCAAGAGGCTTTTGAACAGACTCACCCACAGCCTTAAGTCCGGCAAAATGAATGCAACTGTCTATATCCTCTTTAGCGAATATATCCTCAAGTGCCTTACGGTCTCTTATGTCCGCTTCATAGAACGGAACACTCTTACCCGTTATGGCTTCTATCCTTCCAAGTACCTTCCTGCTTGCATTACACAGGTTATCCAGAACCACCACATCATATCCCGCGTTCTGAAGCTCTACCACGGTATGACTTCCGATGAAGCCCACACCGCCCGTTACAAGTATTGCCATTTACAGTATCTCCTTGTTATCTTCCTTATATCCTGCTTAATTACGGCCACAGCTTCTCAGGGTACTCTCCCGCTTCCTTAAGAGCCTTGATATTGGCTACAACATAGGGCTTATCCTCCTGATAAGTCACACCGAACCACTTATCACCTGATGTAAGCACCTTGACCGTAGCCTTGCCGCTTTTGATTATCTTGTCTATATCCGTGGGAAGCAGCGCCTCAGCCTTAAGCGGATTACCTGCCACATCTTCATCAAGGAACCTTACAAAAGCCTTGTCCAGCTCAGCAAAAAGTCCCTTCTTAAATCCCCACATATTCATTGAGACAGGAGTCTTGGGATCAATATCCTTAAATGTCTTGCCCTCATCCTCTGAGTATGCAGCTCCGTCTCCCTTCATAACTATGGTCTTCTGCTCCACTATATCCTGTAAGAATCCCTTATCATCCGTCTTACATACGCCTCTTGTAACACTTCCCTTCTCTGTAAGCGTCTTGCCAAGTTCATATGCGACCATGGCGTAGGCACTGTCATCATCTGCAGTGCTTGTAAGGAAATCATACATTAACTTATAGCCTTCCTTGCCATAGTAATCATCCGCATTGATGACCATAAAGGGTCCGTCTATCACATCTTTGCAACAGCTTATGGCATGTGTAGTACCCCAAGGCTTGGTTCTGCCCTCAGGAATGCTGTATCCCTCGGGTATCTTATCAAGCTCCTGTAACACGTATTCCACTTCCATATGCTTCGAGATAGGCTTGCCCACAAGCTCCTTAAAATCCTCTTCTATGGCATGCTTTATTATGAATACCACCTTCTCAAAGCCTGCCTCCTTGGCTGCATATATGGAAAAATCTATGATCCTGTGGCCCTGCTCATCCATCGAATCCATCTGCTTAAGCCCGCCGTATCTGCTGCCCATTCCTGCTGCCATGATTACCAATACCGGTTTGTTCATATCCGCTATATCCTCCTGATCACTTACGTCATACCGGGACATTCAATGCCCGTATAGAAGATTATACTATTTTTATTGAATATTGTCTAATTAAGCTTATCTATAGTATAAAGTCTCGATGAATTATCTCCCATGACTCTGGTTCCTTCTCCCAGTCCTGTGCCTATGAATCTGGAATTGAGCCTGATGCCGGCATACATAAGGAGCGCTCCGCTTACCACATATTCCTCCTTCTCTCCGTCAAGGGCATATGCTTTGCCGATAATGGCCTGTGTGACCCCATCCTCGGCTATATATACGGGCGAGACCTGATTGATGAGATTACCGAATGTCTTAACCGGTATCTTGACCTGCCTTACACTCACTCTGTACATCGCATCTTCCTTAAGCCCCGTTGCATACAGCACATCATCAGACAGATTCGGCTCAGAACGCTCTCTGTACAGAAGTATAACGGCATGATCTCCCTCTCCGTCTCTTATCTGCCATATAATAGTGCCGTTCTTATCATATACCCTGTCAAAACACCCCGTCTGAAGAAGCTTCCTGTGTTCCTTATAGAATCTTATCTGACTCTTTACCATCCTTTTCTCCATGGACGAAAGACGGGTAAGGTCAAGCTCATATCCAAGCATTCCCATCGCAGCCACATCGAATCTTGTCTCTATGGAGGTAGAGCGGAGCGTCTGATGATTGGGAGATGCGCTTACATGCGCTCCCATGGTGGAAGGCGGGTAACCGTAGGATGTTCCTCCCTGGATCTTCATCCTCTCCGCAGCGTCGGTATCATCCGATGTCCATATCTGCGGCATGAAGCTTAGTATACCCAGATCGAATCTGTTGCCGCCGGCAGAACATCCCTCGAAGAGTACCTCTGGGAAAGCAGAGGTCAGCCGGTTAAGCACATCATAAAGCCCCAGCACATAATCATGGAAAAATGTCCCCGGATAAGAATCGCCGTATGAGTAAGCATCCGTGACAGGTCTGTTCATATCCCACTTTACATAGGAGATGTCCGCGCTTTTTAAAAGAGCAGTCAGACTACCCACGATATAATCTCTTACATCCTGTCTCGTATAATCCAGAATATACTGGTTGCGTCCCAGATAAGGCTTAAGCCCCGGCGCAGTCACGGCCCAGTCCGGGTGGGACTCGTAGAGCTTACTCTTCTTACTGATCATCTCAGGCTCTACCCATATACCGAACTTAAGGCCCTTATCCTTTATCTCATCCACCAGGCTCTTAAGAGTTCCTCCCAGCTTCTTCTCATTGACTGTCCAGTCTCCGAGGGATGTGGTGTCATCATTCCTCTCCGCGAACCATCCGTCGTCCAACACGAACAGCTCTATGCCAAGCTTAGCCGCTTCATCCGCAAGCTTAAGGAGCTTTCTCTTATTAAAGTCAAAGTAAGTTGCTTCCCAGTTATTGACAAGAACCGGTCTTGTGCTGTTCTTAAAGCCTGCGGGAATGATGTACTCCGTCACGAATCCGTGCATATTATGTGAGACTCCGTTATATCCAAGGTGGCTGTAGGTCATCACAGCCTCCGGTGTATAGAATATCCCGCCCGGTTGCAGCTTATGAGCAAAGCCATATGAGCTTATACCCGTAAGTATCCTGACCTTGCCGTATTCGGACACCTCGACTCTCTCCCTGTGATTGCCGGAATAGATAAGATTGAAGGCATAGCAATCGCCGTTATTCTCCGTAGCAAGCGTATCAGACAGTATAATGAAGGGATTATGGGCATTGCTGCTCGTTCCGTTAAAGGAACCCGTCTCATATATCCCCGATACAAGCTCCTTGTCTCCTGCATGTCTCTCTCTGGTCCATAGCCCGTCAAAGGTCTTAAGTCTGTAATCCCTTCCCTGCATATCAAGCATCATGCTCGATATGTCTCTTATGGTATATGTGACAGATGTGTCATTAATTACGACCGTTCTTCTGGTGATCACATTATAGTTCTCGAACACGGTGTAGATAAGCTTCACCTTAAGCTTCGCTCCCTCGCCCTCATCATGGTTGCCAAGAGTTATCTCAAGCGTATGTATGGTATCCTCATCCTGCGTCTTCCTTACATACTTCTCCCTCACGGCATTCCTGCCGGCATATGGCATACCCGTACTGTCACTGTCCTTATATGTACCCTCATATACCTCAGAGCCTTCATAGTACAGTCTTGTGGATATACAGCCCTTCTCATCCTCTATTATAAGCGGCAGGCTCCTGTAATCACCTGTTCCCGGATTGGAGAATTCCAAAGCCATACAATCAAGTGTGACATTCAAAAGCTCTGCCTTATCCTCCTTATCCGTAACAGTCGCATCAACGGTAACGGCATTGCCATATGGATTATTGTATTTCTCGATAAGAGCAAGGCAGCCCTTATCCGGCATCACCTTTCTTCCGTAGTGAAGATGCTCCATATATCTTTTGCCGCGCACACGCATTATATATGAGGTATCCCTGGTGGTAAGTGTGAAAGTTCCGTTACCTGCTGTGATCATCCGCAATCTCTCCAATCCTGTCAAATTATAGATATGGATATTGTATCACATTTATGCTATATTTATCCCATTAAATGAATTAACCTGCGAATTAAAAAAATATAAATAACAGTATAGATAAATATGGAAAAAATCGGATTGATCGAAGCAATAGATCTTAATAACGAATACAGGAAAATGCTTCCCAAGGACAGGGTTCAGCTTCGCAAAAAAAGGCTATACGACCTTGTAACCTATGCGCGCGATAACAGCCCTCTTTATAAAGAGCTCTATGCGGATATTCCTGCCAATTTCACCATAAGGGATATTCCTGCCATAAGCAAGGACACCATCCTTGCAAGATTCGACGAGTGGCCCACGGATGCACAGATCGACAGGCAGTCCATAGACAGCTACCTCAAAGATCCGGAGTCCGGCAGCTATGACCGCGCAAGAAAGCGATACCTCGGTAAATATCATGTGATAAGCAGCAGCGGCACCGACAGCGAGCCTCTGCTTAATCTCTATGACGATAACTGTTGCCGTATCATGAGCGTCGAGCACCTTTTAAGGGGATTTGCCAGACGCGAACACATTTGGGGATTTATAAGGCACGGCGCAAGGCTTTCCGGTATATACTCCACAAACGGCGCATACTTTTATAATGTGTTCGCATCTTTTCGAAGGAGATACCTTCCGCTTAAGAAGAAAGGCTCACTCATACTGTCTGCACAGAGTCCTACGTCAAGACTTGTTGAAGCGCTTAACAGGCAGCGTCCCGCTGTCATAGCGGGCTTTCCCTCAGCACTTTCCCGTATGGCTGATGAGAGAGTTGCCGGAAGGCTCACGGTCAATCCCGTATGTATCATTGCAGAGGGTGAATTCCTTGAGGAAGACGTAAGGAAGAAGATCGCGGATGCATTCAAGTGTGATGTCACAAGCTCCTATTCAACCGCAGAGACAGGAGTGATAGCATATGAGTGCAGGGAACATCATCTGCACCTGAATGATGACCGGGTGATACTTGAACCGGTAGATGCATACGGTCGCCCGGTGCCTGCAGGAACAGAGTCGGACAAAGTCCTTATCACCAATCTTCTAAGCTATCCGGCTCCCATAATCAGATATGAACTCGGCGATAAAGTCATTCTTCATGAGGAAGGCTGCTTATGCGGCAACCCATCTCCTTGGATAGAGATATCCGGAAGAAGTCTCGATCAGATAAGGTTCGTGGACGGGCTGCGTGAGATCGTGGTCCCCGTTGCAGACCTTGATGCCGTGCTTAAGGATGAGCCCTGTATCCGAAGATACCAGATAATAATCTATGCGGGCGACCGTATATCGCTGCGACTTACGGGAGCCAAGGGCACGGATAAGACAATGGCTTTCTTCAAGGCAGAGAAGCTGTTGCGGGCATACATGAAAAGCATCGGCATCATGTCACCGATGATAACCTTGGACAAAGCCGATCCCGGACCGGACCCTTTATCCGGCAAGTACAAGCGTATAATCGTAGAATAAAAGATAAGCCATGTATACCGCCGTATACATGGCTTATATATTACTATCCCTTATGATATCATCTGAAGTTAGGCTTAAGCTTATCGTAGGGAATGGTGAACTCCTGGAAGCCCGCCGCATACGAAGCAAGAACATAGGGCGCATAATAGAGAACCACTCCGTCATCAGTCAGATAATACTCTCCTGTCTCAAGATTCGTATATTCCCTTACCGTATCTTCGTAACCGTCCCAATAGTATTCGCCTATCTCCGTCATATGCTCTCCCGCTGCCTCTACCGCGATCTCATCAAGCTCTTCTTCGGTTATATCAAAAAGATCCGCCATGGTCTTCTGTTCACCGGTCTCAAGATCGAACACCAAGGAATGCCAGTATGGCATACCATGGGCGCCGCCGTAATAATCATATCCCTCAAGCATTATATTGATAAGCTTACCGTCGTTATAAGATACATATCTGAAATTACAGTCGCAGGAATAGGGGATGAAGTATTCTCCGCCGCTTTCCTTGTACCACTCGATGCAATCTTCTCTGTTATCCTCAACAAAAGAAATAGTCGTATCCATAATTCCATCCATCACCTCGTTGATCGAATCCGCACCGGCGAATCTCTTATCCAGATGTATGACATTGGCGGATGCAGTTGCCATGACCTTACCGTCATAAGAGGTCTTGCTGCTCTTACCCACCAGAGTACCTATCTCGCTTATACCCGTATCATAGAACTTATCGAGGATGATCGTTGTATTATCTGAAGCCGTATCTATCCTCGCATATGAAAGCGCATAGTCCGTATTGACACCACAGTAAAGCATACCGTCCTTATATGACGCATTCACGGTGTTCAGCGCATAACCGGGTATTGCTCTGTCATTGCTGTCAACGGTGTACAGAAGCGACTTCTCTCCGTTGCTTAGATCGATCTTGTAGTACTGCTCGTCATCCGTAGTGACATTCATCATGTCTCCGTATATATATGCATACTTATCATCCATGGCAAAAACCAGTATGCTCTCCTCAGCGCTTAAGATCTTATTATACTCCTCCGTAACGGCATCGAGTACGCTATATTCGCAATTACCGGTTGTATTGTTATAATGATACATCAGTATCTTGCTTCCTGACATTGCCACTACCGACTGTCCCACATACTCGGATGTGTCTCCGCTATCGGTATTGGTTATGACAAGATCGCTATAGTCTCTGCATGTGATGAGTCTGTGCAGTTCCTTACGGGTAATGGCCGGGAATACAAGGGTGCATCCGTTATTACTCTGGCTCGGAACGCTGTATCCATCCTCATAGTACTCATATGTATCAAGGGATGAGTAGTCCACACTTTTGCTTACCTCTCCCTTATCATCCATCACAAGGCACAATGGCGGCTCAGTCGTCTGATAATATATATAGAGTATTCCGTCCGCATAAGCCATATCCATGCCATACGTTCCGCTTAAACCTTCTTTTTTGAATATCTCTCTTATATCTGTTCCGTCAAGCGCCATGCTGTAGAGTCTTATGGTCTCGGTCCACATATCATCCTCATTGATGCTCTCGGAGTCAAGATAATATATCCTGTCCTTCAAGATCAGTCCCGATCCTCCACTGAAGGCGTACATATCGGCATCCCTGTCACTTCCGTCATCTTCATCCTTCTCCCACAGCACCTTAGACTTGCCTGATGCTTCATCATAGGAGATGACCTTATATCTGCTGAATACATAAGTCCTGCCTGCGACCTCCCATACTGCAGATGATACAGCCGACTCAGGCATTGTCAGCTCCTCTTCCGGTATGGCCTGTACCTTCTCATCATTGTCAGCAGATTTAGCGGCTCCGGCAGTCACATCAGCAGCCGCAGTCTCCTCGGTCTGCTTATCGGTCAAGTCATTCTGTACGGCATTACCGCATCCTGCCAAAAGTGATATTGCCATCATTACAGCAGACAGCACCGTGATGATCCTCCTGCCTGCTGCGGAATGTACTTTTATTCTGTGCATTTTCATATCCTCCTCTCTAATGCTCTATGCATATTGTCAATATTTCATCACCAGTCTCATTCCCCACGCAACGACCTTATATATCGGGTTCTCCATTCTCTTTTGTACATTCTTAAGCTCCCTTCTTATCTGTATGCTCTGCGGACAATGCTGCTCGCACTTGCCGCATTCTATACAGCGGCTTGCATTGGTCTTATCCTTGCGCAATGTGGTGCACATCAGATATTCCTTAAGGGCTACGGTATATTTATCCGTGTATGAGTGATTATACGCCGAGAAGCATCCCGGAATATCCACTCCCTGAGGACATGGCTGACAATAGCCGCAGCCGGTGCAGCCCANNGGAAGGCGCCGGGAATATCCACACCGTGCGGGCACGGCATGCAGTAGCCGCAGCCGGTGCAGCCCACCTTGACTCCCTCATTGATAGCCAGGAGCACTCTCTTGTAGAACTCATGCTCCTCATCTGTAAGGGAGCCTGCCATTGCTTCGGATGCGATACGGGCATTCTCCTCAACCTGAGCCACATCATTCATTCCGGACAGAACCACATTGACTTCTTCATGATCCCATATCCATCTAAGTCCCCAATCCGCCGGTGTCCTCTTAGGAGTCATCCTGTCGAATTCTTCCATAGCCTTCTTCGGCAGATTATTCACAAGCCTTCCACCCCTTAAGGGCTCCATTATAACTATGGGTATACCCTTATTATGGGCATGCTTTATACCCTCTATACCGGCTTGGGAATGCTCATCCACATAGTTGAACTGCACTTGGGCAAAATCCCAGTCATACGAATCTATAAGCTCCTTAAACTTGACCGTTCCGCCATGGAAGGAAAAGCCTATGTTCCTGATCTGTCCCTTAGCCTTCTTCTCCTCTATCCATTCCTTAATGCCAAGGTTAGAAAGTCTTGCAAAGCTTGCGGGGTCATTGAGCATATGTAGCAGATAGTAGTCTACATAGTCTGTCTTAAGGCGTCTGAGTTCCTCAGCAAAATATCTGTCGGCATCCTCTATCTTCCTGATATAATACTGCGGAAGCTTGGTCGCTATCTTAAGCTTATCCCTGCAATCATAATGCTCTATGAACCTGCCCAGACACTCTTCGCTTCCGTTATACAGATATGCCGTATCGAAGTAATTGACACCGAGGTCAAGAGCCCTCTTCATCTCCCTCTCGGCCTTCTCCTGATCTATGGAATTGCCGTTCCTTGTGAATCTCATGCAGCCGAAGCCAAGTACCGACAATTCATCGCCGTTCTTCCGGTTGATCCTGTATTGCATAATCCCTCCTGTTTTACACAATAATCCCTAATACATGGTTATTATACCATATAATAGGGATTAAGTTATATCAGTATTCTCTTTGTTCTGCTGTTCTAGCGGCGCCTCTTGAAGACTACCGCAAATCCAAGCCCTGCTGCCAGTACAACTATCGATACCGCCATTAGGCCAAGCGTCTTCGCATCATAGTCTGCTATACTCTTACTGCTGCTTACGCTATCGGACTCTGTATCTGCATTGTCTCCTGCGGGTGTCATCTCTGCCCCTTCGGGCATTTCGGGCATAGCTCCCGGCGTAATCTCCGTTCCTTCGGGCATCTGAAGCTTATCACTGCCTGCCTCAGAATCGGATGGTCTCATCCTACCGCCTTTACCTGCGAAATTACCCTGCTTCATCATCCCACCGCCCATGCTGTGGTTGCCACCGAAGCCGCCGGACGATGCATCACCGTATGAAGCCGAAGTCTCTTGGATCGTAACCTCTTCTTCCTTGTCTCCTATCACTATGGTATAAGTACCGCCCACCTTAAGTTCGGGACAGCTTAAGCTTACAGCCGAGAAGCTGCATGGTACTTCCCATTCAAGCAGGATATTGCCGTCTTCATCAAGAAGCTTAAGCTCTGTTTTGTCATTCGCTCCCTCACTATATATGTAGAGTATGGCACACTGATCGGATGTGGAATCGAATGCCTCTGCCATTGAGTAGCTTCCGCAGGCTATGACCGTACCACCGCTTATCTCACATACACCGCCGCTTTCGCTTCCATAATCTATGGCGTTGTTAGAGCCTGTATTCACAAGGCTTACCCTTATGGTGCCGCCGCTTATTATTATATCCCCGTTAGAGTCAAGACCATCCGCGTCCCTGCCGCTGTCATTACAGATATATATATTGCCGCCGCTTATATGAATCCACGTCTCATCCGTGTCATTTGTATCACCGTCTTCGGTACTACCCTGCATGCTATCGCCAGAGCCGCCCTGCATACTACCGCCGAAACCGCCCTGCATTTCGCCGCCGAAGCCGCCATGCATTCCGCCGCCGAAGCCGCCGCTTCCACCATTAGCATTCATACCGTCATCTTCTGAGTATATCTCTATATCGCCGTCACGGATATCTATGGTAGGCGCTTCTATACCCTCGTAGCATTCATCTATATACAGGGCTCCGCTTGCCATCATGAAGGATGTATCGGAATGTATACCGTCATCCCCTGCATGTATTGTTATACCTGCATCAGTTATATTGATCTCATCGTTGACATGGAAGCCGTCCTCCGGAGACGTAACAGTGACAGTACCGCCTGTAATCACTAAGGAATCATTCGACTCTATACCATGCTTATATTCACCTGTTATATTGAGCGTTCCGCTTCCGTTGACAGTCAGATCGTCGTGCGTATATATCACACCACCGGCTCCGTCCTCTATGGCCTCATCGCTATAGGTTTTGCCGCTGCTTAGGCTGTTGACGCTGCCCTCAGCCAGCGTCAGGAATACCTTTTCCGCTTGGTTTACATAAATCGCCGCGCTGTCAGAGCGATTAATCGTTACTCCGTCAAGAAGTATCCATACCTTGGAAGAGTCATATGCATCCACATATATACTTCCATCTGTAAGCTCACCGGATATGACGTAGTATCCAGCTCCTGTGATATAGACACTTCCGTTGTAGGCATAAGCCCCTTTGCCGGATATGGATGCGTCATCTCCTTTTAGCGTAATGACAGTTGCTACGGATGTGTCCCAGTCGTCTCTTAAGTCATTGGCTGTGAAGCCGTCCGCCGTCACATATCCTTCCGCATCCTCATCCACGATCTTAGTCACTCCCAGTTTTTCACTGTTCATGAACAGGGCAGTTACAAGCAGCGCTATAACCGTTATCACTATGCATATTATATCTATGTGTCTGTGTGTTGACATATGAATTACCTATTATAATATGTTATCCCATATAATCTCCGTTGTAGGTTACGAGAACAGCGCTGTACACGCCCTCAATATCCGACAGCTCATTAACAAAGTCAGTGTTGTCATCCTTAAGTCTTATCTCAAGATTAAGCTCCACCTCACCCTTCTTGGCAGACTTGCTCTTAACCGTACATCTCTTGGTATGAGCCTTAAGATAATCTGTAGCTTTAACCTCACTGTCATGTCCGTCACATCTGACCACAACTATGTAAGGATTGCTCATATCCTTATGATTGGCGAAGATAAGCAGGATTATACCTATGAATACACTTCCGAATACCGCAAGAGGAATAAGTCCTGCCGCAAGTACGATACCTGCTGCTATAGCCCAGAAGAGAAATGCTATATCCATGGGCTCCTTGATGGCGGTACGGAATCTTACGATGGATAAGGCACCGACCATACCAAGTGATAATACCACGTTGCTTGTCACAGCAAGTATCACAAGAGTCGTTATCATGGTAAGGGCTACCAGTGTAACACCGAAGCTTGATGAATACATCACTCCGG
>DGII01000152.1 GCA_002393095.1 Lachnospiraceae bacterium UBA3826
TGCACTAAAAAGAATAGAGAGAAAAGATGGCTTCTCTTCGTGTTCTTAACAGGAATCAGATAAAATATATAGTTATCACAGCCATGCTCATTGACCACATTGCATGGGGCTTTGTACCTACGCTGTCCAATCTCGGTATGGCGATGCATTTCATAGGCAGGCTGACGGGACCGACGATGGCATTTTTTCTTGCAGAGGGATATCTGCACACGCATAATGTTAAAAGGTATGCGCTTAGGCTTGGAATCTTTGCTGCTATATCATGGCTGCCGTTCACACTCTTTGAGATCGGAAGATGGCCTGCGATGTACTTCAGCGTAATATACACATTGTTTCTGGGACTTTTGGCTGTGTGGGTCTGGGATAAGGCAAGAATACATAAGCTTATCAAGATAACAGTAGTTATCATAATCTTTATCCTGTCATCATTTGGTGATTGGGCCTATATGGATGTGGCCTTGCCGCTTATACTGATAAAATATAGGGATGATGAGCGGCTTAAGTGGCGAGGATATATAATCATGTGTCTGGTGTGGGTCGCTATCGCCTTTACGAGCGGATGGAAGTACGGAATTATGCAATCGGGAATTATTATGGTTCCTATAATGCTTATATTATTGTATAATGGTGAATCAGGAAGCAGACATCCGTTCCATAAATGGTTCTTCTATGTCTTTTATCCTTTGCACCTGATGGTACTTGCATATATTAAGTATCATGCGACAGGATTTTACATCGGATTCTGAATACGGTACGGTACAAGACTATGAGCAGTGAGATTAAGATGAACATCTCTTCTCTGATAAGGAAGGATGGAGATAAGGCCATATATGTTCTTTTCTCGGATAGGGATAAAGAAGCGGAATTCGTTGTGCCGGAAGGGAAATTGCTTAATAATAAGGGATTCTCCGCAGAAGAGATAGCCAAGCTTAAGAATTATCTTCATAATGAGCAGGACTATATATACAGCGTAGCTAAGAAGGTGAATCCGATGAAGGGATTTATGGGGAAGAAGCAGGGCGTATGATATGAGGGTCATAAGAAGGACAACATATATATCGATCTGCGCGATACTGTCATTGATCATGGCAGGCTGCGCAGGGAACAATGTAGCTGTGACGGCTGAAAGCGCTACGGATAAGGATATGGAAGATGCTGTTGCGATAATGAGCGAGACCGAATATTCCGCAAATGAAGCGGCTACATATCCGCAGGGTGATGATAAGAACAGTCTGCAGGATAATAAAGAGGTAACTGAGGATGTGATTGATCAGCCTGATACATCTGTAACAGGTGATGACATGGAAGGGATTATGAAGACAAAATACGACAGACACGGTGCATTGCATGTGAATAACAACGGAAAGCTTGTTGATCATAACGGTGAGACAGTAACGCTGCGCGGCTATTCAACCCACTGCATTAATTTGTACGGAGATTATATCAACAGAGATTTTCTTGAGTATATGAGAGACGAATGGAAGATAGACGTGATAAGGCTGGCAATGTATACGGCAGAAGAGAACGGTTACTGCATTACATCCGATGAGAGCAGAAAAGAGCTTATGGATGTTATAGACAGAGGGGTGAAGACTGCTACGGAGCTCGGCTTATATGTGATAATCGATTGGCATATCCTGTCCGACAGCAATCCGCACATGTATGAGGATATGGCTGCTGATTTCTGGGATAAGATATCCGCTAAGTATTCGTCCTACGGCAATATATTCTATGAGATATGCAATGAGCCCAATTCGGGCTGTTCATGGCAGGATATCAAGACATACAGCGACAGGATTATCCCGATTATAAGGAAGAACGATCCTTATGCCGTTATACTTGTGGGAACTCCCGAATGGAGTCAGCGTGTGGATGAGGCCGCTGCCGATCCGATAACTACCGATGATAATGTTATGTATGTACTGCATTTCTATGCGGATACTCACAGAGATTACCTGCGTAATATCGGGCAGGGCGCCATTGATAAGAAGCTGCCTCTTTTCGTGACGGAGTTCGGAACCTGTGCAGCCGACGGTGGCGGAGCGCATAATAAGGATGAAGCCGATAAGTGGATTAAGATGTTGGATGATAACGATATAAGCTATGTAATGTGGAATATATCCAATAAGGATGAGACCAGTGCAATGATAATGCCGTGGTGTGAGAAGGTGACGGGCGGTTATACAGATGATGAATTAAGAGAGCCTGCAAAATGGTTTCGGGATGTCCTTAAGAATGCTTCCGGAAGATAGCCGGCAGATAATTAGCATTAGCAGACAGCATGCAGATTATCCCCGGTCACATGATGGTTGAGAGCGGCTTGTCATGAACCGTGTCCCAAAGCTTGCCACGAATATCGTGTTGCGAATTAAGCCAATCCACGGCTTCATCACGACCCTCCTCGGTAAGCGGAAAGGTCTCGCTTGTCTTAAGAGCATCATCCGTGCTGTAGAAGGAATAGGGTTCGGGCCAGATAGTGGCAAGTATCTCATCATTGCCGTTATTGGCAAGCCTGTAACGCATACCTGTATCGGAGCCTGTGAAGGGCTCTTTTTTGATGAATTTAAGTGATACTTTTTCTTTCTCTATCATGTATTCCTGTGCCTCATAGAATATATCCGTAATTAATAGCTTTGAAAATATATAATAAATCGAGTAATTATTAATTCATAAATTAATAATTACGACGCATTTAAGCGCTTGAAAGCGCTGCTTAACATAAGCTTTATTCTGTTAAGCTGATTGACCTCACTGGCACCCGGATCATAGTCTATGGCCACGATATTGGCTTCGGGATGGGTGCGTCTTATCTCTTTGATGACACCCTTGCCAACTATATGGTTAGGCAGGCATCCGAAGGGCTGTGTACATACAATATTGGTTGCACCGTCATGTATAAGCTCTATCATCTCGCCTACAAGGAACCAGCCCTCACCGGTCTGATTACCGATAGAGACATAGTCCTTGGCATAATCAACAAGCGTCAGTATATCGCTGTAGGGAGTAAAATGCTTACTCTTCTTAAAGGCATCATTGGCAGGCTTCTGTAAGAACTGCAAGGCCTTGATCCCAAGTGAGGAAAATGTCGCCGTCTTCTTGCTCGTTCCGAAATTCTCAGCCTTATATATCTGATTATAGAAGCAATAATGCATGAATCCGAACAGCTCCGGAACTACAACCTCAGCCCCTTCGGATTCCAGAAGCTCAACCAGATGGTTATTACCTGTAGGAGAGTATTTGACCAGTATCTCGCCAACTATGCCCACACGTGGCTTCTTAATATCCTCGTGAATGGGAATCGCATCGAATTCGGCTACCATCTTGCGACATATCTTTTTGAATTCATGCAGCGAGGGATACTTCCTGCTGCAGAAACGGACGCATATATCCACCCATTTTCTGTGTACCTCCTCTACAGATCCGGGGGTTATCTCGTAGGGCCGCATGCGATATACGGTCTTCTGGAGAATATCACCAAGAGCAGCTCCGTAAGCGGCACGCAAGAGGAATGGAACATCGATCTTAAAGCCCGGATTGGATTCTATACCGCCGAGGTTAAGGGATATTACCGGGATATGTTCAAGTCCTGCCTTGCGAAGAGCGCGCCTTATGAATCCGATATAATTGGTTGCTCTGCAGCCGCCGCCGGTCTGAGTGATGACAAGGGCGACCCTATCGGTATCATACTTGCCTGATTCCAGCGCAGCCATGAGCTGACCTACCACTATAAGGGAAGGATAACATGCGTCATTATTAACATATTTAAGACCCGCATCAATGGCGGACCTGTTGTCATTGTCAAGCACTACAAGATTATATCCGCTTGCTGCCATGGCAGGTCCCAGAATATCAAAGTGTATGGGTGACATCTGAGGACAGAGTATCGTATAATTCTTACGCATCTCTTCGGTGAACTGCACCTTGGTGATGGCGCTTGACCGAATGGTACGCTTATCACCCTTGCGTTCCTTAACGCCCAGAGCGGATATGAGAGAACGTATCCTTATCCTTGCGGCACCGAGATTGTTGATCTCGTCAATCTTAAGACAAGTATATATCTTATCGGAGCCTGAGAGGATATCATTTACCTGATCTGTGGTCACGGCATCCAGACCGCAGCCAAAGGAGTTAAGCTGTACCAGATCAAGGAAATCCACGGTCTTGACATAGCTTGCTGCGGCATAGAGCCTTGAATGATACATCCATTGATCCATGACTATAAGAGGTCTCTCTGGCTCGGCAAGATGGGATATTGAATCCTCCGTCAGTACGGCGAAGCCGTAGGAGGCAATAAGCTCCGGTATTCCGTGATTGATCTCTGGATCAAGATGATACGGCCTTCCTGCCAGAACTATACCTTTGGTATTGGTGTCCTTAAGGTACTTAATGGTCTCCTCGCCCTTTTTTCTTATATCATCCCTTGCGGATTCAAGTTCATCCCATGCTTTGCGGACAGCAAGGGTAAGCTCCCATTCGGGGATATCCTTGAATTCTTTTTTAAGAGCCTCCAAAACAGTGTCGGAGGATGTGAAAGCCATGAAGGGATTCCTAAAGATCACTTCGCCGCGTCCTATCTCTTCGACATTATTCTTGATATTCTCGGGATATGAGGTTACGATGGGGCAGTTATAGTGATTGCCGGCATTCTTGAATTCCTCGCGCTCATAGAACAGCGAAGGGTAGAAGATAAAGTCTACGCCCTCGTGAATAAGCCACATGATATGTCCGTGGGCAATCTTGGCAGGATAGCACTCGGATTCGCTCGGAATGGATTCTATTCCAAGCTCATATATCTTGTGAGTTGAGCTTGGAGATAAGACTACTCTGTAGCCAAGCTCGGTAAAAAAAGTATACCAGAAGGGATAATTCTCATACATATTAAGAACTCTGGGAATTCCCACAGTTCCGCGAACTGCCTTGGAGCTGTCTAAAGGCTCGTAAGAGAAGAGTCGCTTAAGCTTGTAATCATAGAGATTAGGGATGCCTGTATCCACCTTGGCCTTGCCAAGTCCACGCTCACAGCGGTTACCTGATATGTACTGTCTTCCTCCGGAGAAACGGTTGATCGTAAGCCTGCAATTATTGGTACAACCCCTGCACTTGGACATGCTTGTCTCATACTTAAGCTCAGTGATCTCCTTAAGGCTTAGCATTGTGGACTTATAGCCCTCTTCGTATCTTTCTCTTGCGATGAGAGCAGCTCCGAAAGCACCCATTATACCGGCCATATCAGGTCTTATGGCCTCGCAGCCTGCGATTTTTTCAAAGGCCCTCAGGACTGCGTCATTATAGAAGGTTCCGCCCTGTACCACGATATTACGGCCAAGCTCGGAAGCGCTTGATACCTTGATAACCTTAAAAAGAGCGTTTTTGATGACCGAATAAGCAAGTCCTGCGGAAATATCGGCAACAGTAGCGCCCTCCTTCTGTGCCTGCTTAACCTTACTGTTCATGAACACTGTGCATCTTGTTCCGAGATCTATAGGATAGGGAGCGAAAAGTGCTTCATGGGCAAACTCCTGCACACTTAAGTCAAGAGATGATGCGAAGGTCTCTATGAAGCTTCCGCAACCCGAAGAACATGCTTCATTAAGCTGAACGGAATCAACGCATTTGTTCCGTATCTTGATACACTTCATGTCCTGACCGCCGATATCGAGGATGCAATCCACATCGGGATTGAAAAATGCTGCGGCATAGTAATGAGCAACGGTCTCAACCTCGCCGTCATCAAGCATAAATGCGGCTTTCATAAGGGCTTCACCGTAGCCTGTGGAGCAGGAACGTACGATCCTTGCACCCTCAGGCAGCTTCTTATATATGTCCTTAATGGCATCTATGGCTGTCTGCAGAGGGCTGCCGTTATTGTTGCTGTAGAAGGAATGAAGGAGCTTGCCGTCCTCGCTCACAAGTGCGATCTTGGTCGTAGTTGAGCCTGCATCTATACCGAGGAAGCAGTTGCCTGTGTAATCTGAGAGGGGCGCAGTCTGTACATGCGCTTTTTTATGTCTTTCGCTGAATGATTGGTAGCTTTCCTTATCGGGGAAGAGAGGCTCCATACGTTCAACTTCAAAATCCATCTTAATGCCGCTATTAAGCCTCTCTGTAAGGTCTGCAAGTGAGATACATACCTCGTCCTTGGAATTAAGGGCCGAGCCCATTGCTGCGAAAAGATGAGAGTTATTAAGCTCTATGGTATGCTCCTCATCGAGCTTAAGGGTCCTTATGAATGCCACCTTGAGCTCTGAAAGGAAGTGCAGAGGCCCGCCAAGGAAAGCAACATGACCGCGAATGGGCTTGCCGCAGGCAAGACCTGATATGGTCTGATTGACAACAGCCTGAAATATGGATGCGGCAAGGTCTTCTCTGGTGGCACCGTCATTAATGAGCGGCTGGATGTCCGTCTTGGCAAATACACCGCATCTGGCAGCTATCGTATACAGAGAATTGTAGTTTTTGGCATATTCATTAAGCCCTGTGGCATCGGTCTGCAAAAGGGCGGCCATCTGGTCTATGAATGAGCCTGTACCGCCGGCACATATACCGTTCATTCTCTGCTCGACATTACCGTTCTCAAAATATATTATCTTGGCATCCTCACCGCCAAGTTCAATGGCAACATCTGTCTTGGGAGCAAAGGTCTCAAGGGAGGTTGCAACGGCAATAACCTCCTGGGTAAATGGGCAGTCAAGATGATTGGCAAGTGTCAGCCCGCCGCTTCCGGTGATCATGGGATGGACATCTATGTCACCGAGTATATCTGTTGCATCCTTTAAAAGCGATGCCAAAGTACCCTGTATGTCTGCATAGTGCCGCTTATAATCAGAGAAAAGAAGAGTGTTCTTATCATCCATCACCGCCACCTTGACAGTGGTGGAGCCTATATCTATTCCCAGTGAATATCGTGTCTTAGCCATTGTTACCTCGTCATTCTCTTCGTATGTAGTATCCATGACTACATTTAATAGGTAGTATTACAACTTGAGCAATCCTATCTATTCTACTTAAGAGCCCTCGAAAAATCAAGCATAATAGGATTGTTTATGAAAGTTTAATAGTTAATGGCTTTTTAATTATTATAATGTGTCAAAATGTGGTAAGATATATGCGGACTTTTATCCGGGAAGCGGATAGTACGAACGGATGACTTTATATGAAATAATCAATATATTACGGAGATTACCTATGAAACAGAGCTTTAGCGATAAGATGGAACGAAAGCTTGGCAGATATGCCATAAAGAATATAACCCTGTATCTGATAGTATGTTATGCTTTCGGATATGTGATCGAACTTGTGAATCCTGATTTTATCAGCTTTATGACGCTTGAACCGGCATATATCCTGCGCGGACAGATATGGAGGCTGTTCACATGGCTTGTGATACCGCCAAGTGAGAGCAATCTGTTCTTCGTACTCATAATGCTATACTTCTATTACAGCATAGGCAGAAGCCTTGAGATGGTATGGGGAACCTACAGACTGAATGTATATCTTATATCAGGTATGCTTTATACGATAGTGGGAAGCTTCGTCCTCTATGGGATCATGAGAGGTCTCGGCGCACCGGGCATGACTACCTTCGGGCTTGCTTTCTCGACCACATATGTCAATCTGTCGATCTTCCTTGCATATGCGGCTACCTTCCCTGAGATGCAGGTGTTACTCTTCTTCATAATACCGATAAAGGTCAAGGTGCTCGGTATCATATACGTTGTCATACTTGCGTATGAATGCATAAGCATAGGTATCAGATACGGTATGCTGGTCGGTATGGTGTATTGGGTAGTGATAGGCGCATCATTGCTTAACTTCGTGATATTCTTCTTCACTTCAAGAAGAAAGGTTAAGTTCAATCCAAGACAGGTTAAGCAGCGTATGGAATACAGGCATAATGTGGCCAAAGCCGAACAGAACAGGATATCCAAGCACAAATGCGCCGTGTGTGGCAGGACAAGTGACAGTAATCCGGAGCTTGAGTTCCGTTTCTGCTCTAAGTGTCAGGGGAATTATGAGTATTGCAGTGACCACCTTTTTACCCATACACATATAAGATATGACAATACAGGGGATAATTAATGGACAGAGAACAATTCACCGTAAAAATCGAAGAGCTTGTGGCAATCGGCAGAGAACAGGGCGGTATGGTATCCAAGGAACAGGTGGAGGAAGCGGCCCTTGAACTGGAGTTGCCTGTAAGCGGACTTAATGCGGTATATGACTACCTTAAGTCCAAAAAGATAGGCATAGGCGAGGCTATGGATATAGAGGAGGCTCTTTCGAAAGAGGACAGAGACTATTTAAAACTCTACCTTGAGGAGCTTTCGGAGCTGACCGAATACAGTGAGGGTGAAAAAGAGGCACACTATATATCGGCTATGGCAGGTCATCTTGATAGTCAGACAAGGGTTATAGAGATAATGCTTCCGCAGGTTGTTGATATAGCGAGGCTTTATGCGGATCAGGGAGTTCCCATTGAGGATCTTATAGGAGAGGGCAATGTTGCACTTTCGGCAGGCGTTACAATGCTTGGCGCTCTTGAATCGGGCAGGGAAGTGCCGGGGGCGCTTGCGTCCATGGTGATGAATGCCATGGAGCAGCTTATATCGGAGGAAAACGATATACATAAGAGTGGTGAAAAGATCGTATCCAAGGTCAATAAGGTGGCGGATGCCGCAAGGGAGCTGGCTGAAGCCTATGGACGCAAGGTGACGGTTGAAGAGCTTATGGAAGAGACTAAGCTTAGCCGCAAGACTATTGAAGATGCTATCAGGTTCTCCGGTGCGAAGATAGAGGATATTGATGCGACTGACAAGAGATAAAGTTAATTCGAAAATTAACTTTCGGCTAATATTTGACAATGATTTGATACATGGAGAACAGCGTGCAGAGTGCCGATAATAAGGATTACAAACATATAATACAGGATTTTTCCAACATATATCTTGGAGGCAGATTAAGCTACGGTGAGATGATGGATATGGAAGACATACCCTTTAAATTAAAGACAGTGCTCGCTCACTATATGCTTAAAGAAGTGGATAAGGATACGACACCTGAGAACCATATATTCTACATGGATAAGGACAGTATGTCCTATATGGTCTATAAGAAGCTTCGGGCAAGATTCCTGCTTAATGTCTTCTATGAGGACGGACACGGCAGGAAGGAGCCGGGATATCATATAGATGAATTCCTGATAGATGAGATCCTTGATAATGAGGATATCATGGCCAATAAGGATGTAACCTTCCTTACTGAGATAAGGATATCCAAGCTTAAGTTGTCAGGACTACAGATTTAACTACGGAGGAGCATTTGATGGATATTAACAAATTGGGAGCGTATGAGCTCATTATGGAGCATCCCGTTAAGGAACTTGATACGGTAGGATACATACTGCGTCATAAGAAGACGGGAGCCAGAGTTGTCCTTATGGAGAACGACGATGACAATAAGGTGTTCTACATAGCATTCAGAACACCGCCCGTTGACAGTACGGGGGTGATGCACATACTGGAGCATTCGGTGCTGTGTGGTTCCAAGAATTTCCCGGTTAAGGACCCTTTCCTTGAACTTGCCAAGGGAAGTCTCAATACCTTCTTAAATGCCATGACTTATCCGGATAA
>DGII01000172.1 GCA_002393095.1 Lachnospiraceae bacterium UBA3826
TGGGTATGAACCTCGACCACGGCGGACACCTTTCCCACGGTTCACCGGTCAATATGTCCGGCAAGTACTTCAACTGCGTACCTTACGGTGTCAATGATGACGGCTTTATAGATTATGACGAAGTACTCAGGATCGCCAAGGAGTGTAAGCCCAAGATGATCGTATCCGGTGCTTCCGCATATGCAAGGAAGATTGATTTCAAGCGTTTCAGGGAGATATGTGATGAAGTCGGTGCGGTTATGATGGTGGATATCGCCCACATAGCGGGACTTGTGGCAAGCGGACAGCATGAGAGTCCCTTCCCCTATGCAGATGTTGTGACCACTACCACGCATAAGACCTTAAGAGGTCCCAGAGGCGGAATGATCATGTGCAATCAGGAAGCAGCCGATAAGTACAATTTCAATAAGGCTATCTTCCCCGGCATACAGGGCGGTCCCCTTATGCATGTGATAGCAGCCAAGGCCGTATGCTTCAAGGAGGCACTTTCTCCGGAATTCAAGCTCTACGGCAAGAATATTGTGGACAACGCTCAGGCTCTTGCCTCAGGTCTTCTTAAGAGAGGCTTAAGCATCGTATCGGGCGGTACTGACAATCACCTTATGCTCTTAGACCTTCGTCCTCAGGGACTTACGGGTAAGGAGATCGAGAAGCTACTTGATGAAGCACACATCACAGCCAATAAGAATACGGTTCCCAACGATCCCCAGAAGGCTTTCGTTACATCCGGTATCCGGCTCGGTACTCCCGCAGTCACAAGCCGCGGTATGAACACCGAGGATATGGATAAGATCGCCGAGGCTATCTCCCTTGTGGTACTTAAGGGCGCTGACGGAGTTGCAGGAGCTCGTGCCATAGTCGATTCGCTCACAGCCAAGTATCCTCTGGTACAGTAGGCTGAGAATATGCAACAGTCCTGCGTTTCGTCTCGGACGATACGCCCATAGCTTTAACAATAACGGAGCCGTGATCATACGGCTCCGTTTTACTATGCATGATATTCTTAATAAGTCAGTTGAACTTGAAGAATCTCTGGGCCAAGCGATAGCCTGTAGCAGACACCTTTCTTCCGCCCTTACCCGGCAGGTTCATGGTATTGCCCAAAAGCCCCAGACGAAGCTTATAGAATAGATAGCTGTCCTTGTCCTTAAGATACTTCCAGAGCTCCTTCTTTTTCTCAAGATTCTCCTCAGTCTCAGACAGTATGAGCATAATGGAGCTGATCGTAGTGATTATGTCCAGATAATTGATCATGTAATTCTTAAGGCGCTTATTGGCGAATATCCTCTTCTTATTCTGCACCATATAGTCGATCATGATCTTATTGACACGAATCTGCTGGTCTACACGGCCTATCATTACCTTCTCATTGACGGACTGGTCTTCCCTGCCTATATAATACCGATAAAAATTCACGTCCATATAGTACATATTCTTCACATACGGCAGCGGTTCGAAGACGAACACATTATCCACATAGAACGTATGCTCCGGAAGTCTTATCCCTGCCTCCTTAAGCAGCTTGGTCCTGAAGATCACGGAATGCATAAGTATATACTGTCCCTTATGGAAGTGTCCTACCTGTTCCCATGTGAATATCTCATCCTTAGGAAGCGCGTGTCCGAAGCGCATCACCTTCTTCTTCTCCGCGCCCTCCTTCTCATATACGAAGTTGCTTATGAGCATATCAAGCACCTTATCCGTGCCCGAAAGCTCTCTTAACTTATCAAGTATTGCCGTATAAGCGCTCTCCTTGACCCAGTCGTCGCTGTCCACAACCTTATAGTACATGCCGGTAGCTGCATCAAGTCCTGCATTGACTGCCGAACCATGGCCGCCGTTCTCCTTATCTATGACCTTCACAATAGAAGGGAATCTCTCCGCATATCTGTGTCCGATCTTAGATGTATCATCCGTTGAACCGTCATTGACCACTATGATCTCCACATCCTCGCCGCCGACTAACAGGGATTCTATGCATTTCCCCATATAAGCCGCCGAATTAAAGCAGGGTATCGCAACTGTGAGTAATTTCATCTTATCCCGTCTCCTTATCCATACCGGTTGACATAACTAGTGTAACTATCTGAGGCGGTTGGCCTCGAATTTATCTCTCATGCTCAGATTGCTCATGAGTGTCTTATACTTGGAAGCAATATCGGCATCACGGTCAAGCTCTATATCCATCACTCCTGCCATGATATTGATATCGTCCTCTGTCACGCTGTCCGCAAGACGCCTTAATATCTCGATCCTGTCGGATGCGCTGTCGCTGTCAAGGAACTCCTCCACAAGAGGATTAAGACCGCTTTCCTGCGCTTCATCCTCTGTCAGAAGCTCAAATCTCATCTCCTGTGTCGCATCGGGGTACTTCTCCTTATCAACCGGCGATTCGAACATATCCCTTGGTCTTGCATATATCTTATGCTCACCGTACATATCCTGATATATGACCATGTCCTCGCCTGTCTCCGTATGCGTCGCAACGGCGATCACCTTGTATTCATTGCCCTTAAAATGTCTGTATATCTTACCTGTCTCAATGCTCATATCCGTCTCCGTTCCAAGTACCTTTATTATCTGCTTATCTCTATTATAAGAAGCTCCACTCCAAGCTCGGCTCCCATTATACCCCTTTTAACATTATGATCCGTCTCGGCACATGCCTCTAAGATATCCCGCATCTCCTTGTAGGTGAATTGCTTCACCTGCGGGATATATTTACCCACTATATACGGGCTCATACCCATCTTAGACGCTATCTCCTTCTGGTTAAGCCGCGACTTGAGCATATCATCTATCTGAAGCATCTGGGTGAACTGTCTCTCAATAAGAGCTAAGATGCCAAAGGGCGATTCCTTCATGGCAAGAAGCTCATGATACATCTTGATGGCCTCAGACCCCTTCTTAAGCCCGATCTTGGCTATCATATCGAATATCCTGTTAGATAAGCGTACACAGCACACAGCGCCTATATCCGCCTCGGATATGACATCCCTTCCCATGGTATAGGCGATAAGCTTCTCAAGCTCCATTGATATTGAGTACATATCCGTACCCACGGTCTCTAAGAATATGTCCAGTGTGTGTCCGGTTATCTGCTTTCCCTCTCTCTTAAGCCTTCCCAGTATCCAGCGCTTAAGTGTATCATCATTCTGAGTCTCGAAGTTTACGCACCTGCCGGCCTTGTCTATCGCCTTAAAAAGCTTTGTACGCTTATCCGCAGACTGCTCTACCATGATAATGACACTACTGTCAGATACTCCTCCGGCTATATACTCAGCTAATGCATCATTGCCGTCCTTGGCAAACCCTGTATTTTCCAGTATTATGACACGCTTGTCAGCCAGAAACGGCATTGTTTCCGACAGGTCTATCACCTCTCCGACGTTCACATCCTTACCCTGATAATAGGAATAATTCATCGCATCATCTTCGGGCAGTATAGCCTCCTTAAGCTTCTGCTTATACTGAAGTCTGAGATATGCCTCCTCCCCATACAGAAGATACACTGACTTATAGGATTCATTTTTAATATCATTCAACAACTGCTGCATCTTATTCCACCAAGCCAACCCGTTATCTATCAGTATATCATAAATTCCGGCAGCCTCACAGGAGTATTTCTTGCCACAACATATAAGACAAAAAAACTGCACCGCAGTTCGTCATGAATACGGTGCAGTTATTATATCGGCTTATGTCGTGCATATTACTTGAAAAGGTCGCGATACCACTCAAGGCTGCTTATATATGCCTTATACACATCATCCATTGCGATGCTGTCGATCACCATGATCCTTGATACCTCCTGCCAGTTACCCGCCTCATATGCCTCTATGAAGGTTAATATCTTGATGTACGGTCCTGTATGGTCTACAAGGGCTGCTCTTATATTCTTCGACACGTTCATAAGATCAAGCGCCTCTGCCATGGGCTTCTCCAGGATAAGGTCTATGATCGAGAACAGACCCATAAGGAAAAGCTCCTGCGACTGTATGCTCATCTCAAAAAGCGGAGCAAGCTCTTCAGCGAACTTCGCACGAAGAAGTGAAAGTCTGGATACTTCATTAGGCTTATCGGCACAGAGTTCCTTGGTGATAGCCGTGGTGATCCACTTGCGCAGCTCCTTCTGTCCCAGCATCGCTGCCGCATGTCTGATCGATGTGATCTCGGAGTTACGGGCCATTCTGTTGACGATCTCAAGAAGGGACATTACAAGTGCTGTATCTCTTCCGATGACATCTGCCGCATCCGTTAAGTCGAAATTACTGTCATTGACCACATTTAAAAGCTCTATGTAGTTAAGCTTTAAGGGTGTGACCTCCGTCTCGCCCTTATTGACAGGCATTCTGTAGAACTCACCCTCGAAGTACTCATATCCGCCCTCTTCCTTAAGAGCCTCGAATATCTCCTGCGACTGCAGATTACCTGCTACCAGACTTACTCCCGGATACTGTGCCTTGAAGTATATCTTCGCTTTGGAGATAACGATCTTCTGGTGATTGAGTATCACATAATTGACCAGATTCAGGATTTCCTTGTAGGGTTCGAAATCCTGCACTCCAAGCTTGCGTATGGCAAGCTTATACCCCTCGCTCTTAAGCTCCTTTATACGCTTCACATACCCTTCGGTGGGAGTGATGGAATTGTCCATAAGGAGTACTATACGATTGTGGGGAGCGTGGCACTGCTCGTTGATATCACTGAATATAGATATATTGGTGATGGGAATGAATATCTCCACATCCTCCGGAAGCGTATCAATACCCAAGCTGTCGATCACCTCGAAACTCGGAATATTGACGGCATCATACTGAACTGCCGTTCCGAGATATCTTACATCCAGCAAAAAGTTTTTCTTCTGACCGTAGAGTGAATATGCCTTAACCTTCATGTCACGGTCAAATAATGGAATCAATGTGGCTAACATAAAGCCCTCCTGTTGTTAATATATTTCATTTAATAACTAGTTCATCTTGAATCTGGCAGCGATCTCTCTCAAAGCCTTCACCGCCTGCAGGCACTCCGTAACGGATTCCTTATTGTCTATAGTCAGCTCTGTTATATCCTGTGTCTTGCCTGCTATATCCGTCACGCCGAAGGTGGACTCTCCCACTATACCGGCTATCTTCTGAAGAGCATCAGCCACAATGGATATCTCTTCCGTCAGCTTGGCTACGGCTGAATCTATATTGCCCATATTCTCTTCGAAGCTGCATGCGTCATCCCTGTATCTGACACTGACCTCCGAGAAGGTCTCATAATCCTTGATGACAACATTCTCCAGAAAATCCGTGGATTCCGTAAGAGAAGCAGTCATCCTTGCGACCACCTCATTGACCTCGGCCACTATCTCATTGATGCCACCCACGGTATCAGAAGTCTGATTGGCTAACGCGCCTATCTCCGTAGCGACTACAGCGAAGCCTCTTCCTGCCTCACCGGCTCTCGCCGCCTCGAT
>DGII01000074.1 GCA_002393095.1 Lachnospiraceae bacterium UBA3826
TCTTGGGACCGTAGAAAGCACCGTCACCCTCATTGATCTCATAACCGCCCTCGCCGTACTTATCATCAAGTATCCTCTTAAGAGCAGCTTCCGCGCGATTCCATACCTCCAGATCGCCCATATAATCATCCGGACGGGTAGAGAACTCTGCCCTGTAGGTAAGTCCGAACTTAGAGTATATCTCATCAGCGGTTGCTATGATATCGGCTATCTCACTCTCTATCTGTGATTCCGTTACGAAGGTATGATCATCATCCTGTCTGAACTCCTGTACTCTGAACAGTCCGTTCATCTGCCCCGATTTCTCCTTCCTGTGAAGGACATCATACTCACTGTAGCGGATCGGAAGCTCCTTATAGGAATGAATTGTACGCTTATATGTCATCATTGCATTGGGGCAGTTCATGGGCTTAGCCGCCATGGTATCTTCATTCTCCCTGTTATAGAGAGGAGAACCCGCAAGCATCTTGACTGCCTTTTCCTCAGCACCTTCATCCGATGCGCTCTCAAGCACACCCGGAACCTCTGCATCCGCCTTCATGAAGCCTGCAAGCCCCGGTACCATGAACATATTGTTCACATAGTGTGCCCAGTGTCCTGATATTATCCACAGCTTCTTATTATTGATAAGCGGAGCCGATATCTCGGTATATCCATGCTTAGCCTGCACCTGTCTTGAGAACTTAAGCAATTCCTGATACATCTTCCAGCCTCTTGGTAGCCAGTATGGCATACCCGGTGCCGTAGGATCGAACATGAACAGATCAAGCTCATTGCCTATCTTCTTATGATCCCTCTCCATTGCCTCCTGTATGAGCTTGATATGCTGCTTAAGCTCATCCTTGCTTGGAAAGGCATACAGGTATATACGCAGAAGCTGATCCCTCTTCTCATCACCTCTCCAGTAAGCTCCCGATACGGACTTGATCTTATAGGCCGCATTCATAAGCTCCTGTGAATTGCTCACATGAGGTCCCCTGCACAGATCGGTGAAATCATCACCCGTATTATATATTGTAATGGTCTCCCCTTCCGGAAGATCATTGATAAGCTCAGTCTTGAACTTCTGACCTTCAAAAAGCTTAAGGGCTTCTTCGCGGGATACTTCCTTACGTGTCCAGTCCTCACGCCTCTTAATGATTTCTCTCATCTTATCCTCGATCGCGCCGAAATCATCCTGTGTCACAGCCTTGGGGATTATGAAATCATAATAGCATCCGTCGTCGATCTGCGGTCCTATGGCATACTGCACTTCCTTACCGTATATCTCTATCACTGCCTTAGCCATGATATGTGCAAGGGAATGTCTGTATACGCTTAAGTATTCTTCTCTGTCCATAACTGTCTCCTTAATATATAAAGCTTATAGTATTATGTGCCCTAGCACCGCAAAAAGTCAAGGGCTTCTTACATATCTAAACTCTCATAACCCCTTCCTTACGCATGACGGATAATATAGGTGTGGGAATCCCGCAAGCATCCTGTCATTATCATACATCGCCCTGTACTCGCTTCCGCTTCCGGGCTTTATAACGGTGATGTCCTCTCCGTTGTCACTGCTGTCATAATAGTGGAACTCATGCCCCTTAGCCTTAATATCCCTGCCACTAAGCTCTATATAACCGAACCTTACAAGCTTACCTGTCCATCGGCATATTCCGGGAAGGACTCCTGCCATATCATAAGCCTTACCTTCCTTATCCTCCGTCTTATCATGCAGGTACATGAATCCGCCGCACTCTGCGATGATATATCCGCCATTCTTATAGAAGCTTACGATACTGTCCCTCATGGACTTATTATCCGACAGTTCCTTAAGATACTCCTCAGGATATCCCCCGCCAAGAAGCAATCCGTCTGCATCCTCCGGAACAGCTATGTCATGAACGGGACTGAAGGGTATCAGCTTAATGCCGCAGGCTCTTAGCATACGAAGATTCTCTCTGTAATAGAAGCAGAAGGCTTCATCCATAGCTACTCCAAGGCTCTTAATCCTATCCCTTGCGCCTTTTGATATCCCAAAAGCACCGCCTTCATCAATGCCTGATATCTCCGTCAGCCCTCCGGCCTCTCCCGCTATATCCGTGATGATATCCGTATCAAGGCTCTGCCTCATGATATCGGCTGCTGCACGGATCATATCATTTACATCAGGTATATCCGGTGTAAGTAACCCAAGATGCCTGCTGCCTATATGCAACCTGTCATCCTCCGGCACATATCCTGCCACCTTTATCCCAAGCTCCTTCTCTATAAGCTCCTTAAGCTTACCGTAATACATGGGGCTTACCCTGTTAAGGATCACCCCTTTTATCAGTCCCCCGGTGTCATAATCAAGAAAGCCCTTAATAGTGGCGACTACCGAACGCCCCCTGCCCTTGCCGTCTGCGATTAGTATTATGGGAGTACGGGTCACTGCGGCCACATCATACGACGAGCCCTTAAGCTTAGTCCCGCCAAGACCGTCATACAGTCCCATCACGCCTTCCATCACCGCCATATCTGATGTGAGCATTCCTTCATGCAGAAGGGCTCTTGTGGTGTCCTCATCGGTAAAAAAGGTGTCGAGATTACCGCCCGGTGCGATATTGCCTTCACTATCCATCGCCTGCACGCCGTACCCCACAGCTATCCTGTGATACATCGGGTCTATATAATCGGGTCCGCACTTAAAGGGTGCGACCCTTCGCCCCATGTCCGTATAAAGTCTCATTATGGCAGATGCTATGACCGTCTTGCCCGTTCCGCTTCCTGTGCCCGCAAGCATCACTCTTGGCACGGATACGCATCGGTCATCCCGCTTTCTTTCACTTTCTTCAGTATGTCTTATCGCTCCCTGCTTTCTCCCCTCCTTAAGAAGCCGCATCACCTTCTCATAGTTCTCCCTTCTGTGCGGGAAGGAACAGTTCGTACACACCTTAATCTCTCTGCCGTCCTTCTCCTTATAAGAAGGATTGCCCGGACAGTCCGTAAGATTATATAAGGGACAGTAACAGAAGAGACAGTTAAGCTCATCAACTCCCTTATGACACGGGTAATATTCGCAGTCCTTATTCTCAAAAAATGCGTGTGACATCTCTCTCATACCGCTATCCTTTTAATATCAAGCTACCATACAGAAGCAATTCATTAACGGCGGCCGGCCCGATCATCACCTTTATCCTCCGCCCGTGTTATATTATCCCAGAAGACCTCTGCAAGCTTCGAAAGCTTACGCTCCGTACTTCTTACGAGCACATATGTGGCCGTCACATCAGGATGCGCTATCCTCCTGATACAGACCTTATCCTTCACATACTTGGCAGCGGAAGCCGGATATATGGCTATCCCCACGCCTGCTGCCGTAAGCTCGTAGGCATTGAGCATATGGGCTATCCTGCATATGATCTTAGGTGTTATGCCAAGAGGCGCGAACCAGTTCTCTATCTCCTGCCGTCTTGACTGCCTAGACGGGATTATCAGACCGTAGGGTGCAAGCTCCTTAAGCTCTATAAAGTCCGCATCCCCTTCGGCCAGTGAATGATCCTCGGGTATCATGGCAACCCACGGCTCCTTATATATGATATGTCCGTCCAGCCCCTCTTCGTCGTATGGTGCCGTGATTATGGCTATCTCACTTAAGCCTGTCTGTATACGCTTGACCACATCATCGGTATTGCCGTTCCACAGCTCGTATTCCACGTAAGGGTATTCCTTTATAAAGTCCGCTATCCAGCCTGCGAAGATAGCCGGTGCATAGCCCTCTATTGTAGCCAGATAGAGTACGCCCGTAAGCCCCTCACTCATCTCCCTTATATCCTCTACGGACTGATCTGCCAGTTCCTTGATCCTCTGTGCGTACTGTAAGAACCGCTCACCCTCCTCGGTAAGAGCAAGCCCTCTTGCCCTCCTGACAAAAAGCGGACTTCCCAGTTCCTCCTCAAGATCTCTTATCTGACGGCTTAAGGGCGGCTGTGCTATGCTTAGAAGCTCGGCTGCCCTAGTAAAGCTCCCTTCCTCGGCAACAGTTAAGAAATACCTTATGTGTCTGAGTTCCATTATATCAGTCTCCTGCCTTTTTCAATACTTATAATTCTATACCTAAAAGGTATAGTACATCTATTATTATATGTATTTTACAATAGCTTTTCAAGATGTTATCCTTATCTCAGATAAAGAAAAGAGCTTACAGATAATACAAAAAGTTGATATCAACGCATAGAAACAAAGTACAGCATAGTATATGCATAGCATAGAATATGCATAGCACAGATTCACATGTATTGAAGGAGGTAACGGATATGAAGAAGATCATAGCAGAAGTGGAAGAGTTTCTTGAGGCTTATTACAAGACATTCGCATAAGCCATACCACAGCAATGTAGGACATTAAGTCATTTTTCTCTTAAAGGAGGGAGCCGGTATGTACCGACTCCCTCTTACCTTGCGAACAGTCTTTTTACTTATACGGACATGGATGCTATCCTGTCAACCGCCTGCATTGTGCGTTCCTTATCACCGAAGGCCGTAAGTCTTAGGTATCCCTCTCCGTGAGGACCGAAGCCCACACCCGGTGTCCCCACCACTCCTGCCTTATCAAGCAGAAGGTCGAAGAAATCCCAGCTGCTTAAGCCCTTCGGGGTCTCAAGCCATATATACGGTGCATTGACTCCGCCCGTGACATTATAGCCCGCCTTTTTAAGTCCGTTAAGAATATATGCCGCATTGTCCATATAGTAGTCGATAAGTCCTCTTATCTCCCTCTTGCCTTCCTCAGAGTATACGGCTTCCCCGGCTCTCTGTATTATATAGGGTGCTCCGTTATACTTGGTTCCGTG
>DGII01000138.1 GCA_002393095.1 Lachnospiraceae bacterium UBA3826
CCAGCCGATACCGTGTGTATAACCGCTGATATCCTTGACTTCCTTTGCCTTCACCCACTTAGCTTCTTCGGGGATGGGAGCACAGCCGTGATTCACACCCTGCTTAACGGGGCACATCTCTTCAACTTCTTTTGAATAAATCATGTGAAAACTCCTTTCAATTATGTAATATATACTGATGATCCGCCTGGAGAATTCCGGCATACTGACACAATAATATATATGCCGCTTTCACGGATCATAAGTCCGATTGGGATAACTGATTCATTATAACACAGAATACATAATATGCTGACTTTTTATATTTCTTTTTTATATTTTTTACAGCTTATCAAGGTCGGCTCCGCCGATAAGCTTCTCTATCTTGTCAAGATCATTGACATATCCGCTGACATCCACGGATATCATGACCGCCTTATTCTCATTCTCGAATACGTCCATCCATGAATACAGATTGTTGCACCATTCTCTTGTAGCGTAATTGTAGTATTCCAATATTCCGTTGGCAGACTCATCCTTGGAATCCATCTTCTTAAGAGGACAATTATCGCATGGAATGCTTCTGTTACAGAAGGTGGAGTAGCATACATCACCTATATGACCGCCATCCACATGCTCCTTGGCTCTCGCGTTGGCGAACTGTATCACATGAGTCTGGGCATCTATAATATATACCGAAGCCGGAATATTCTCAAAAAGCTTAAGCTTAGCCAGATTCTCCTTGGCAAATCTCTTGGAATTGGCACTGAAGAAATATGACTGTATCGAACGCATCTGTTCATCAAGCTTCTCAAGCTCGTCTTCGTCAAAGGAAAGCTTATTGACAGATACATTCTCGAACATGAATGCGCCTCTGAATATCTTACCCCTGTCTAACGGAAAGTACAGAAGCTGATTCACATCCTTATCCTTAAGTGTAAGCCTTATCTCCTCATCCACGCTCTCGTCATCACTGTCTATAAGGGCAAGCGAATTATATCTTTCGGATATCCTTATCTGCATATCCTCTCTTAGCGCCCTCATCACTTCATTCTCAGCGGTGTATTCGAAGCCCGGATTGGTATAGGTAAGCTTCTTTCTTACAGCAGCCTTAACCCCTTCCGGAGAATAGTAATACACTCTGGAAAATCCCAGATACAGACAGCCGATCTCTAAGATGGAATGCATGGCAGTAAGAGCGTCATTACCATCCCTTAAGAGGTTGGAGCATATCTCCAGAAGATTCCTGTCCATTATGATGGAATACAGATCCTTATTCTTTATCTTGCTGTATATCTTTTTGTTGAATACATAATCATGAAATAATATCTTGGTCAGAGCTTCATCATACAACCAGTATACATTCTTGCCGTTGGCCTTGGCTCTGTACATGGCTCTGTACGCCTTACTTTTAAGCTCTTCGTAATCGGTACTGTGGAACGGATATATTGATATTCCCACACTGCAGGTCATATGTATATCCTCCACGCCTGTATCCACGCCGGCTACCGTATTAAGTATCCTTGCAGCCAACAGCTCAACATTGGTGATCTCCTTGATATTCCTGGTAAGTACAAGGAATTCATCACCCTTAAGCTTAGCTACGATGTCACTTCCTCTGAAAAGCTTGTGGAAAGCATCATCCACACGGGACAGAAGCTTCTCCATCTCATCCCTTCCGATCATGTCTCTGATAACAGCATAATCATCCATATTCACGACAAGCAGACCGTGGAGCACATCATCTATCTCACCTTTTATAGTGGCCTCTATATGTCTTTCATTTTCCGTCTTTTCCGTATTATATCCGTAATTCATTCTTCACAACACCTGCTTATTCAATCCTGTCTTATGTACGGTCAGTTATGTCAGCTTTTAACGGGTCTGACTAGTGATACTTAGCTACTATCTCCGTCCTGCACTTATATATGTGTCCCTCCGGTATATATCCCCTCACACAGCTTGTAGGATATATATTGCTTCCTCTGCCAACCACCGTTCCGGGATTAAGAACGGAATTGCAGCCCACCTCGACGTTATCGCCCAGCATGGCGCCTACCTTCTTAAGCCCTGTCTCGATCCTCTCATCCTTAGCTTTAATCACCACAAGGGTCTTGTCACTTTTCACATTGGATGTGATGGAGCCCGCACCCATGTGGGCCTTAAAGCCCAAGATACTGTCCCCTACATAATTATAATGGGGCACCTGAACCTTATTGAACAGGATCACATTCTTAAGCTCGGTACTGTTGCCGACCACGGCACCCTTACCAACAATGGCACTTCCCCTTATGAAAGCACAGTGTCTTACCTCCGCATCCTCATCGATTATACACGGACCGCCTATGTATGCGCTGTCAAAGACCCTTGCGCTCTTCGCTATCCATATATCCTCTCCCTTTTTCTCATATATATCAGGGTCAAGCCCGGCTCCGAGCGTGCATATGTATTCCTTTATGCAGGGAAGCACCTCCCACGGATATGTATGTCCTTTAAAAATATCCGCTGCAATGGTCTCATTAAGATCATACAGCTCATTTATCTTCAAACCGTTCATTTATAGTATCCTCTGACCTTATTAAATCTTGGTGTTATACCCTGCCCTGACACATTCATCTTCTTAACATATTCTGTCCTTCTTGCGACGAAATCATTAAGCTTATGTGTATATTCCTCGCTGCTTATACTTCCGCCCGCAACACCGGTAAGTCCCTTCTCCCAGCTTGCGGTAAGCTTGGGGTCAAGCAGTGCCTTAATGGATGCATCCACAACCTCATATATTATCTCACCCATAAGTGTCGGGGTTATAATCTGAGTCTTCTTATTAAGTGCAAGATAGCCATTGTTCACAAGCTTTTTAAGTATCTCCGCTCTTGTGGCCGATGTGCCGATCCCGCTTCCCTTAATCTGTGCTCTTAATTCTTCATCCTCGATCAGTTGTCCGGCATTCTCCATCGCAAGGATTATACTGCCGGAATTGTATCTTTTGGGAGGCGTGGTCTCACCCTCCTTTAACTCTATGCCATCCTTGGCAACCTTTGTATTCTTCTTAAGTCCGTTAAGGAATGCCTCAAGCGCTTCATCCGCACTCTGCTCAAGTTCATCCTCACCCGCCTTGTTCTTGTCGGCAGACTCTCCCTTATCCTTTGTCTGTGTCTTCTCGGTTGCAAAAGAATACTTCATTACGCTCAGATACCCCTCGGACAGAAGTGTCTTATAATTCGAGGCGAACACCTCACCGCCTGCGATCGTCTCCATAGATATCTTCTGATACACCGCCGCGGGGAAAAATATGGCAAGGAATCTTCTTACTATGACCTCGTATACCTTCTTAGCCGTCTCCGACAGAGAAGAATATGCGTTAAGTCCCTGACCGGTGGGAATGATGGCATAGTGATCCGTTATCTGCTTATCATCCGTATATCTGCTTTTCTTAAGTTTCAAATGAGCACCCGTCGACAGTATATGCTCCGTATAAGCCTTCATCGAGCCTATAGCCGCCAAGCCCTTAAGATTCTTATCAATCTCGGATGCCACGGCACTTGACAGGACTCTGGCATCTGTTCTGGGATAAGTGGTAAGCTTTTTCTCGTACAGCTCCTGAGCGATCCTAAGCGTCTCATCGGGACTTATCTTGAAAAGCTTCGAGCAGTCATTCTGAAGCTCCGCAAGATTATACAGAAGCGGCGGATTCTTGGTATTCTTCTTCTTCTCGATAGAGCCGATCACCGCATCACTTACATGACTTAAGGTCTCCATTAGCTCTATGGCCTTATCCTTATCGACAAAGCCGTTGTTCTTATATAAGCCCGGTGCCGCGTAATATGCACTGTTCTCAGTGCATCTCCATTCACCTATATAGCTTACTCCGTCTAAAGAGAATGTGGCTAAAAGCTTATAGAAGGGTGTCTTAATAAAATCCCTTATCTCCCGCTCTCTCTTGACCACCATGCCCTGTACGCATGTCATGACTCGTCCTACGGATATGACACATTTATCAACATTAAGGAAGCTCTTAACCGCTGCCTGATACTTAAGTGTGAGCACTCTTGAGAAGTTGATTCCCATAAGATAATCTTCCCTTGCTCTTAAGTATGCAGCCTCGGACAGATTATCATATTCCGACATATCCTTGGCTTCCCTTATTCCACGCCTTATCTCATCCTCGGTCTGGGAATCTATCCATACCCTTTTCCATTCGATGCCGTTCCTATACCCTGCTTCCTGTCTGACAAGCCGCTGGATATACTCTCCCTCTCTTCCGGAGTCGCCCGCATTATATATGACATCAATGTCGTCTCTGTGAAAAAGCACCTTGATGGTCTCAAACTGCTTGCGGACATTATCTATTATCTGATATTTGTACTCACCCGGTATGAAAGGGATAGTATCAAGGGACCACTTCTTAAGCGCCGCATCATATGCATCCGGATAGCACATGGTCACAAGATGACCAACGCACCATGTTATGACGTAGTTATCCGACTCCATGTATCCGTCTTTATTTTTCATATTCTCACCGAGAGCCTTGCCGAATTCTCTGGCCACGCTCGGCTTCTCGGTTATGATAAGTTTCTTGCCCACTACAGTTCGTCCACGGTTATAAGTCTGATATTCTTCTTGCTGCTCACCGCAAAATGCAGTCCGTCATCAAATCCGCCTGCAGAGAACAGATATACATAGTCGGGAGTGATCTTGGCTTGCTTGGCGCAGAACATAAGCCACTCATAATCATCAAAGCGCATCATGGGCTTCTCCCAGTTACACAGGGCAATAAGCACATGACCTCCCGCATCCCTGCATACGAAATCTATGGTACCGGACTTACCAAGCCACGATCCCATTCTGTCATACTTGATAGGAAGATTATTGAATCCGTTCTGGGTATCGAGATATTCCTTGCATATAGCCGGGAAATACTTGGCTGTATATCTCTTAAGCCCGGTCTTAATATGCTCATTATAGAATGTATTCGCGTCCTTATACTGCAATTCATCCTTATACGGGAAAAGGAACTGATATGAGAAGTCCACGAAATTACAGCATATATCGTATACACCCTTCTGTGTATTCTCTCTGCCCTCCGTATCCACCGAGAACTCCTTACTCACAAAGCCAAGCTCCATAAGATTCTTGATATATACGGATATCTTCGCTCTTGAGAACTGGGTATGTGCGTAGAGATCGTTAAGCTTATTCTTACCATTGGCCAAAGCCCACAGAATAGTATTGTATACGCTTGTCTCCCTGAGTTCACTTGCCACGAAATCCTCACCGTATGTAAGAAGCGGTGCGCTCACATCAAGTATATTGTGAAGTATATTGTCCTTGAAGCCCTTGTTTTTATCAAAAAACTTCCAAAGCTTTGGAATACCTCCCAGAATGGCATATCCCGTCACGCATTCGTCATACTTAAACTTCGTAAAATAGGTTCTGAAATCGGCAAAGCAAAGCTCTTTAACCTTGAAAAAGCCGGTAATTCCTCTCGCTCTCTGACCGATCTTGCTCACCATACTGTTCTCCACCCACTCTATGGATGAGCTTATGAGAATAACAAAGTACGGCTTATCGGCAGTTGCCAGAAAATCAAAAAGATGGTTGGTGAATTCGCTGGAATACTTAAGAAGATACTGGAATTCATCAAATACAAGTATATTCTTATTGTCACTGTCGGCAAAATGCTTCGCTATGGCCCCGAAGAGATCGTCATATTCCGGATACTCCGGAAGCGTAAGCGAAAGCCTGTCAGTATTACTCCACTGATAGAGCTGCTCCCTCTCATATACCTGTTTGCAGTCAAAAAGGATATAATCGCCGGAATCCTGTAAAAATTCCCTAACAAGGGTTGTCTTGCCCACACCCTTAAGTCCGTACATTATCATGACCTGATTGCCGCTTCGTCTCTTGTATTCACTAAGAACACCGATCTCCGAGTCTCTGCCGATTAGCATTGTAATACTCTCCTTAATACATTACTTCTTCACTATATAACCCTGTGCCTTTAAAAGCTCTGCACACAGAACCGCACCGCCGGCGGCACCCCTTACCGTATTATGCGACAGACCTACGAACTTATAATCGTATACCTTGTCTTCTCTTATACGGCCGATGCTTACTCCCATACCTCTCTCAAAATTCACATCCAGCATAACCTGAGGTCTGTTATCCTCTTCAAGATACTGTATGAACTGCTTAGGTGCGCTCGGAAGCTCAAGCTCCTGAGGTACACCCTTATATTCACGAAGCTTTTCTATGAGCTGCTCCTTAGTGGGCTTTTTCCTAAACTTAACGAATACCGCAGCCGTATGCCCGTTAAGCACCGGAACCCTGATACACTGACATGTAATCACAGGACTTGCGGCCGGCTTGATAACGCCATCTTCTATCTTGCCCCATATCCTTAAGGGCTCCATCTCCGACTTCTCTTCTTCGCCTCCGATATAGGGTATTACATTGCCCACCATCTCAGGCCAGTCCTTGAAGGTCTTACCTGCGCCGGATATAGCCTGATAGGTAGTAGCCACCACCTCATACGGCTCGAATTCCTTCCACGCGGTAAGAGCAGGTACATAGCTCTGTACCGAGCAGTTGGGCTTAACGGCTATGAAGCCTCTTGTGGTCCCAAGGCGCTTTCTCTGGAACTCTATGACCTCCATATGCTCAGGATTGATCTCCGGTACGACCATAGGCACATCGGGAGTCCATCTGTGGGCCGAGTTATTGGATACCACAGGTGTCTCAGTCTTCGCATATTCTTCCTCTATGGCTCTTATCTCTTCCTTGGTCATATCCACAGCCGAGAATACGAAGTCCACATCCTTAGCCACTTCATTAACATCAGCCACATTCATGACCACTATCTTTTTAACAGCCTCAGGCATCGGGGTATCCATCTTCCATCGCTCACCCACCGCATCCTCATAAGTCTTGCCCGCACTTCTGGCGCTGGCTGCGATCGTGGTCACTTCAAACCACGGATGATCCTCAAGCAGTGATATGAATCTCTGTCCTACCATTCCCG
>DGII01000084.1 GCA_002393095.1 Lachnospiraceae bacterium UBA3826
CTCCGTTATACTTGGTTCCGTGTCTTCTGGCCCAGAGTGAATGTAAAGATACCCCTTCTCTTATAAGGCTCTTTGGTATTACGGTAAAGCCAAGCCTCACTCCCGTAAAGCCCGCATTTTTTGAAAAGCTCCTAAGCTCTATGGCGCAGCTTTTTGCCCCTTCACATTCATATATGCTGTGAGGTATACCCTCTTCTCTTATATAGCCTTCATATGCCGCATCGAATATGATCACCGAACCGTGAGCATTGGCATAATCCACGAAGCCCTGAAGCCTCTCCTTACTTAAAACTGCTCCGGTGGGATTATTGGGGAAGCACAGATATATGATATCCGGTACAGTTAGGGCATTACCCGCACCCGTCTCATCCGGAAGCAGCGGTACGAAGTCATTCTCCTTAAGACATGGCATATAGAAGATATCGCTCCACCTTCCGGTACTCTCAACATATTCACCGGCTCTGCCTGCCATGACATTGGTATCCACATATACGGGATATACAGGGTCACACACCGCCACTGTATTGTCTCTGCCGAATATCTCCTGTATATTGCCTGAGTCTGACTTGGCCCCGTCGGATATGAATATCTCATCATCCGATATGTCCATCCCTCTGTCTCTGTAATCATTCCGTGCAATGGCACTTCTTAAGAATCCATATCCGAGATCCGGCGCATAACCCCTGAAGGTATCGGCATCCGCCATCTCATCCACCGCCTTATGCATGGCTCCTATTATCGTGGGTGTAAGGGGTCTTGTGACATCTCCTATCCCAAGCCTGATTATGTCTGCATCCGGATGACTCTCCTCGTAAGCCCTTACCCTGCCTGCTATCGTGCTGAACAGATAGCTGCTCTTAAGCCTTGTATAATCATGATTGATCACTGTCATAGTATTGCATCTCCCTTACTTAATCCCGATGGTTCCTTCATATACCGTCTGTGCTGGTCCCGTCATATACACATGTCCGTCCGACGAATAATTCACGATTATATGACCGCCCACAACCTCTATATCCACATCCGTATCCCTGTCATAGAAGCCGTTTATCACTCCCGCAACGGTAAGCGCACAGCATCCCGTACCGCAGGCTAAGGTCTCACCCGTACCTCTCTCCCACACACGCATCTTCACATGCGTCCTGTCTATATTCTGCGTAAACTCTATATTGGCTCTCTTAGGGAAAAAGGGATGTTCCTCCAGCATAGAGCCTATCCCTGTTACATCTGTCCTCTGAGTATCATCCACATAGATGATGGCATGGGGATTACCCATGGATACACAGGTCACTCTGTACTTGCTACCGTCCTTAGTTACTATAGGGAACATCTTAACCGGGACATGGTCTTTGCTTCTGTCTCCCGGCAGCATGGTTACATCGACGGGTATTAATTCAGGATTTAATATCGGTTCACCCATATCGACCTTAGCCATCGTGATACCATCCTTGTCCGTTCCCAATTCTATGCGCTTTATCTTGCCATGACTTATAATATCAAGTGTTCTTTTATCTGTCTTGCCCTTATCATATACATACTTAGCCACGCACCTTATACCGTTACCGCACATCTCGGATCTGCTTCCGTCCGCATTATACATATCCATCTCATAATCCGCTTCATCCGAAGGATTGATGAATATGACACCATCGGAGCCTACGCCCTTATGCCTGTCGCTTATGAATCTTACGATCTCAGGCTTTCTGTCATCATCTATACGGAATCTCTCTCCGTCTACATATACATAGTCATTACCGCATCCGTGCATCTTAGTGAATTCTATCCTCATGGTTTCCTCACTTCTTAGTTAAGCTACCCTGTCTTATCCGGTTCTCACCACATTATCTATTCATAATCGGATTCAAGTATGTAACGGGCCACCTCTACCATGCTGTTGCCGGAATTCATGCTCTGCTTCTGGATATACCGGTAGGCCTCCTTACGCTCCATTCCGTTTCTTTCCATCAGAAGTCTCTGTGCCTTTTCCACTATATCCTGCTGCTGCCTGCTCCTGCCTCCCGAGCCGGTCCCGCCCTTCTTAACCCTTGCCTCGTTTCTGGCAAGGAGCATATCAACGGTACGCATAAGCTCGGCTATCTTAACGGGCAATTCTACCTTAAGCACTCCTTCCGCGCAGTTATCCCATCTGGCCGCACTCACTGTAAGTACCATCTCGAAACCCTTGGGAAGCATGTACAGCAGTTGCGTATGGAGCATATCCTTAAGCTTATATCCGCATATGACGATCCCGTTATCGATATCGCCGACATAGCTTAGGACTTCCGAGCCTGTACTGCATACATACTGTACATCCCGGCCTCTGCTTCGCATAATATCGGCCAATCGCTTCGCATCTTCAATTCTCGGCATCGCGATAATCACACTAATCATTCAATATTACCTCATAAATCACGATACCATAGGCCATATCTGCCGGGCAATAAGTATACGCTGTATACCTTGTATACTTTTACAGTTTTACAGCCCTTTATAACCCTAGAGATTGGTATAGCCCATAAGCGATTCATCGACCGCTTTCGCCGCCTCTCTGCCCTCGGCTATCGCCCATACCACAAGGGACTGTCCTCTGTGCATATCACCGCATGTGAATACCCTGTCCGTGCTTGTGGCATACTTACCTTCATCCGTGGCTACATTGGTCCTTGCATTCCTCTCTACGCCGAAGTCGTCACATATATACTCCTGACTGCCTAAGAATCCCGCGGCTATCAACACCATATCGGCCTTAAGTGTCTTCTCCGTCCCCTTAACGGGTACCATGCTCATCCTTCCTGTCGCTTCATCCTTAACGGACTTAAGCTCTGTAGTCCTTACTCCGCTTAGCTTTCCGCTCTTATCCTTGATAAACTCCGTGACCGTTGTGCAGTACACTCTCGGATCGTGTCCGAAGAGCGCTATGGCCTCCTCCTGACCGTAATCCGTCTTAAGTATCTTAGGCCATTCGGGCCAGGGATTGGATGGCAGTCTGTCGACCGGAGGCTTTGGCATCATCTCAAGCTGCGTCACTGATGCGGCTCCAAGTCTTATGACCGTACCCACACAGTCATTGCCCGTATCGCCACCACCTATGACCACCACATGTCTGCCCTTAAGGCTGCCCCATGACATCTTCTTACAGCTTATAAGCTTATCTGCATCATAGTCTTCATCCATAAGCTTCTTACTGACTTCCTTAAGGAAATCCACTGCGAAGTAGATACCCACGGCATCTCTTCCCGGTGCACCTATATTCCTCGGATTGGATGCTCCGCAGGCAAGCACTACTCTGTCATATTCCTTAAGAAGATCCTTAGCCTTAATGTCCTTCCCGACATCCACGCCGTACCTGAATTCCACCCCGGCTTCCTCCATGAGACGGATACGCCTGTCTATCACGCGCTTATCAAGCTTCATATTGGGAATGCCATATCTTAAGAGTCCTCCGGCCCTATCGCTTCTCTCATATACCGTCACCTTATGTCCTCTACGGTTCAGTGATGCCGCCGCAGCAAGTCCCGAGGGACCGCTTCCGATGACAGCGACCTTTTTACCTGTACGCACTGCCGGCTTCTCCTCTTCTACCAGACCGTGCTCGAATGCATATTCGATGATGTACCTTTCATTATCCTTGGTCGTCACAGGTGCATCATTAAGTCCGCAAGTACATGCCGCTTCACACAGTGCGGGACATACCCTTGATGTGAATTCCGGGAAGCTGTGAGTCTTACTAAGGCGTCTGTAGGCCTGCTCGATATTGCCCTTATATACCAGGTCGTTAGTCTCGGGAACAAGATTATGGAGCGGACAGCCCGAAGCCATACCCGCTATCATCGTGCCGGCCTGACAAAAAGGGACTCCGCATTCCATACATCTGGCAGCCTGGCATCTGCGCTTCTCATCACTGATCTGCGGATGGAACTCATTGAAGTTCTCAATTCTTTTAAGAGGCTCGATCGTAAGATCATTCTCTCTTTTGTATTCTAAGAATCCGGTTGCTTTACCCATATTAATCCTCCATGCCTCGCACAAGCATCTTTGATGCTTGTGCGAGGCTCCTTTGCTTTTTCTGTAAAAGGTTTCATTACTCAACGGGATTGACCCGTTGTGTAGCGTAGAAAGCCTCAATCTGAGCCTTCTCCTTGTCCATGCCCTGCTCTTCGTATCCCGATATAAGATGTAACAGCTTCTTATAATCCGCCGGGATTATCTTCTTGAACTTAGGCAGATAATCATCAAAATGCTCAAGTACAGCCTTGGCCTTCTTCGAGTCGGTATACTTCACATGCTTCTTAAGTATCTCTTCAAGCTCCTGTTTCTCGCCCTTATTGTCAATCTGCTCCATAAGCACAAGCTCTTTGTTAAGGTTTTTGTACAGTTGATTGTCTTCATCAAGCACATATGCTATACCGCCGCTCATGCCTGCCGCGAAGTTCTTGCCCGTAGGACCTAAGATCACGGCGCGTCCGCCGGTCATGTATTCGCACCCGTGCTCTCCGACACCTTCCACAACCGCCGTTGCTCCGGAGTTGCGTACACAGAATCTCTCTCCGGCCATACCTGCTATATAAGCCTCTCCGTATGTCGCACCGTACAGTGCCACATTGCCGATTATGATATTCTCCTCAGCTTCATAGCCCGCATCAGCCGGAGCCGATACGGCGATTATTCCGCCCGACAACCCCTTACCCATATAGTCATTAGAATCACCAGTAAGTCTTAAGGTAAGTCCCTTGGGAATAAAGGCACCGAAGCTCTGTCCGCCTGAGCCCTTACAATCGATCGTTATCGTTCCGTCTGCAAGTCCTTCGGGATTATGTCTTGTGATCTCGGCACCTAGCAGGGTTGCGAATGCTCTGTCGGTATTGTGCACTTCCACGCTTACCTTTGCCTTGCTTCCCTTGCTTATGGCTGCCTTGACCGAACTGTCCTTAAGCAGTATGCTCTCATCGACAGTCTTCTCAAGCTCGAAATCAAAAGGCGTATCAATATCGCTGTCATCATTGGGATCACAGTAATGTGATGACAAGATACCGCTTAGATCTATACGCTTACCCACACCTTCGCCCGTGTCCGCCTGTCGAAGCAGATCCGTACGCCCGACAAGCTCATCAACCGTTCGTACACCGAGCTTAGCCATGTATTCCCTTAGCTCTCTTGCTATGAAGAGCATGAAGTTCTCTACATACTCCGGCTTACCTATGAACCTCTTCCTAAGCTCGGGGTTCTGTGTGGCGACACCCATGGGACATGTGTCGAGATTACATACTCTCATCATCACACATCCGAGCGTCACGAGCGGAGCTGTTGCGAATCCGAATTCCTGAGCTCCAAGGATGGCGGCAATAGCTACATCTCTTCCGCTCATAAGCTTACCGTCCGTCTCTATGATGACACGGCCTCTAAGTCCGTTCCTTATAAGGTTCTGATGAGTCTCGGCAAGACCAAGCTCCC
>DGII01000052.1 GCA_002393095.1 Lachnospiraceae bacterium UBA3826
ATGCTTGCCACGGTCATGAACTGTATCTATGTGTCCGAGATATTCAGGTCGGAGGGGATGATGACCAACATACTTACCCCCTTTGAGTGCGGCTCTTTTACCAAGCTTTTCTCCAAGGACAGAGCGAATAAGTACTTTGCTCACGGGCAGGTGGTATTCTTCGCAGGAGGAACGGGACATCCGTATTTCTCGACGGATACAGGGGTTGTCCTTCGTGCTATAGAAGTGGATGCGGACGGGATACTCTTAGCCAAGGCCATAGACGGAGTATATGATTCCGATCCCAAGACCAATCCGGATGCCAGACGCTATGATGAGATAAGTCTCGACGAGGTGATCGAAAAGAGGCTTCAGGTAGTTGATCTGACTGCTTCCATACTTGCCAGAGACAATTCGATGCCCATGTGGGTATTCGCCTTGAATGACAAGGACAGCATAGTGAATGTCCTTAAGGGTGAAGGAAGATTCACCATGGTTACGGTATAGTATAGTGCGGGTCGTGCAAAAGAAGTGTTATACGATAGTAGATAAGGGAGGTTATGAGTATTATGGATGAGAGAGTTAAGATATATAACGATAAGATGCAGAAAGCATATGATTTCCTTTTGAGCGATTATCAGACGATAAGAGCCGGAAGAGCCAACCCTCATGTGCTTGATAAGATCAAGGTGGATTACTACGGAACACCTACACCGCTTCAGCAGGTAGGAAATATCTCCGTACCCGAACCTCGTATGATACAGATAGCGCCGTGGGAGAAGAATCTGGTCAAGGATATCGAGAAAGCCATACTCGCTTCAGATATCGGCATCACACCGACCAACGACGGAACGGTGATAAGACTTGTATTCCCAGAGCTTACTGAGGAGAGACGTAAGGATCTGTCCAAGGAAGTCAAGAAGAAGGGCGAGGATGCCAAGGTAGCCATCCGCAATATCAGACGAGACGGCAATGATGCCTTCAAAAAGCTCTCAGGCGGTGAGATAAGTGAGGACGAGATCAAGGACCTTGAAGATGAGCTTCAGAAGATGACTGACAAGTTCATCAAGGATATCGATGCTGCCATTGACGAGAAGACCAAGGATATAATGACAGTATAATAACGCTTAGTATTTCATAGAGGGGCAGACAAGGCGTACTTGTCGTGTGCCTCTATGATTATTTATGGGGTATCGGTGAAGGATAGATGCCCGGATGGGATGAATATGGAGAGTACACTTAATATACCCAGGCATGTAGCCATAATCTTAGACGGTAACGGACGATGGGCCAAAGCTAAGGGACTTCCCAGGAATGCGGGACACATTCAGGGAGCAAAGGTTGTGGAGGATATGTGCGAGATCGTATGGAATAAGGGAATAGAGTTTTTCACGGTATACGCATTCTCTACGGAGAACTGGTCCAGACCCGATGATGAGGTGGCTGCACTTATGAAGTTGCTTCGTAACTATATGGTGGGCGCCAAAAAGCGCGCGAATAAGAACAATATGTGCGTAAGAGTGATAGGTGACAAGTCCGGACTGGATGCAGACCTGCAGGAATCCATTGAAGACCTTGAGCAGGCGACAGCGGGTAATACCGGACTACACTTCCAGATAGCCATTAATTATGGCGGAAGGGATGAGATAGTAAGAGCTGCGAGGAAGCTTGCAGCCGATGTCAAGGCAGGCAGCCTTGAGATAGCGGATATAGATGCGCAGGCTTTGGATACAAGGCTTGATACGGCAGGACTTCCAGATCCCGACCTCCTTATACGCACCTGCGGAGAGCAGAGGATATCCAATTTCCTATTGTGGCAGCTTGCATATACGGAATTCTACTTCTGTGATGTACCATGGCCTGACTTTAACGAAGCTGAGCTTGACAAGGCTATAGCTGCATACAATAAAAGAGACAGAAAATACGGGGGATTGAAGAATGCGTAAGCGAATAATAAGCGGTGCGGTGCTTGTGGTAGTGATATCGGTACTGATAGTTATAGGAGGGATACCGTTCGGTGCTTTCATGATGATAGCGTCACTTGTATCGGTATATGAGCTGTGCAGGGCATGCAGGGTGCATGAGAATGAACAGAGCTTATCAGCGTATCAGAATATTGCCGATCTGGGCGATGTCAACGCTGAGGCGAAGGCTAAGAAAAAAAGGCTAAACTTCTGCAATCTGCCTGAGGCGGTCGCTTATATTACCACTGTACTGTTGTATGTGCTTATAACCTACTATGCGGGACTTTTGGCAAGGCGCCCGGCATCTTCGGACGGACCGACGGGTGTGGCACTTAAGGGTCTTGCCACCAGGCTTTCGACAGGTGATGCGATCCTTGCGCTTATAGTGGCCTTCATCCTGATCATACTGGCAATATATGTGATCACATACCCCAAGTACAGTATCAGGCAGGTTATGGCGCTTATCTTCATAATGGTATATGCTCCCCTTATGATATCCTTTATCTACAGGGTAAGGGTAGAGGATGGCAATAGCATATACGGAATGATCATGGCATTTCTTGTGATCATAACTGCGTCAGGAAGCGATATGAGTGCGTATTTTGTGGGAGTAAATCTGGGCAGGCATAAGCTGGCACCGGTATTAAGCCCTAAGAAGTCGGTAGAGGGCGCAGTAGGAGGTGTAGTGGGTGCAGCTCTGCTTAACACGGTATTCGCACTTGCGCTTTGCGCTTTTGATATACTTGAACTAAGGTACATATGGATATTCGCACTGATAGGTGCTATAGGAAGCATCATCTCACAGATAGGAGATCTGGCAGCATCAGCCATCAAGCGAAGCTTTGATATCAAGGACTATGGCAATATAATCCCCGGACATGGCGGAGCGATGGACAGACTGGACAGTATACTGGTGGTGGCACCGATCATATATCTGATGATCACGCTGCTTGCCTGAATATAGGACATAGGATATGAAGAAGATAGGTATTCTGGGGTCTACGGGCTCTATTGGTACACAGACACTTGAGATAGTAAGAGCGTATAAGGAAGAGCTTAAGGTATGTGCCCTTGCTGCGGGACATAATGTTGGACTTATTGAGCAGCAGGTAAGGGAATTTGAGCCTGAGGTCGTATGTATGTATGATGAGGATGCGGCTAAGGAGCTTAAGACGAAGCTTTCCGACACAAGTGTCAGAATACTCTCCGGCATGGAGGGGCTGACCGAGCTTGCAACCCTGCCATCCATGGACGTACTTGTAACGGCAGTGGTGGGAATGATAGGAATCCGTCCCACGATCGCAGCCATTGAAGCGGGTAAGGATATAGCCCTTGCCAATAAGGAGACCTTGGTGACTGCGGGTCATATCATAATGCCGCTTGCCAAAGAGAAGGGAGTGTCCATACTCCCCGTTGACAGCGAACACAGTGCAATATTCCAGTCGATGCAGGGCAGACGGACCGGAGCTGTCGGCGGAGATTCATCTGATATAGATAAGATACTCTTAACCGCTTCAGGCGGACCATTCAGAGGCAGAAGCATATCGGAATTAAGGGCGATGACTGTTAATGATGCCCTTAAGCATCCCAACTGGTCCATGGGGCCCAAGATAACAATAGATTCCGCCACACTGTGCAATAAGGGGCTGGAGATAATAGAGGCCAAGTGGCTTTTCAATGTTGAGCTTGAAAGGATAGAAGTGATCGTACATCCGCAGTCGATCATACATTCGGCGGTACAGTATAAGGACGGGGCGGTCATAGCACAGATGGGTATTCCGGATATGAAGCTTCCGATACAGTATGCCCTCTTCTATCCCGACAGACATCCCATGAAGGATAACAGGGTTGACTTGACCGCGCTTGGAAGCCTGACCTTCGAAAAGCCGGATGAAGAGACCTTCAGGGGACTTGGGATGGCCAAGGAAGCCTGCAGACGCGGAGGCAATATGCCAACCGTATTCAATGCTGCCAATGAGAAAGCTGTAGCATTATTCCTGAATGAGAAGATAAGATTCTTAAGGATATACGAGGTTATTGAAGAGTGCATGAAGTGTGTCGGTTATATTAAGGACCCGTCTCTTGATGAGATACTTGATACCGAACGTGAATGCTATGAAAGGATAGATACTTGGATACATTAGTGAGCATACTGCTCTTTTTGCTGGTATTTTTTATCATAGTGGTAAGCCACGAATTCGGTCACTTCATCGTAGCCAAGATTAACGGTGTAAGAGTGATAGAATTCGGTATAGGAATGGGCCCCAAGCTTATAGGCTTCCATAAGAATGGCACGGATTACGTGCTCAGGGCTCTCCCGATAGGCGGAGCCTGTGTCTATGATACGGGACTTGAGACCGCTTTTGATGAGAGCAGGGAGAAGGAAGAGAAGGCAGATATAGGGTTGAAGGCCAGAATGCTTAATGACACATCTGTCACAAAGAATAGTATTACGGAGGACAAATCTGCCGGCTCGGATGCCGGCTTCTTAGACGAGAAGCAGGGAATGGCATATACGGAGGCACCGCTTTTTACCCGTATAGCCATAGTCTTAGCCGGTCCCGTATTCAATTTCATAATGGCTTATCTGCTTGCTCTTGTGGTCGTATGGTTCACGGGTTCATCCAATGCGGAGGTGACTTCACTTATGGACGGCTATCCGGCTAAGGAAGCGGGACTTGAAGTGGGAGATGTCATCACGAAGATGAACGGAAGCCGCGTATATCTTGCCAATGAGATATATATCAATACCTATACCAATAAGGAGAGACCACTTAACATAGAATTCATAAGAGACGGTGAGAAGCATAGCATCACAATAGTGCCCAAGTATAATGAGGAATCCGGCAGATATCTCATGGGACTTAACGGCTATGGTACATATGTGGATTGTAAGAATCCCTCAATATTCAGATATGCCTATTACGAAGAAAGATATGCCTTCGTGGGTACATGGAAGTCGCTTATAGCCCTATTGTCCGGACGCGGAAGCAAGGATGATGTAGCAGGTCCGGTGGGTATGGCTCAGGCAATAGATGAGGTGAAGGATGCGGCGGCTCCATACGGACCATGGGTTGTATTGCTTAATATGTTCAATATCGCCATGCTGCTCAGTGTCAATCTGGGTATACTTAATCTTCTGCCACTTCCGGCTATAGATGGAGGCAAGCTCTTATTCCTGTTGGTAGAAGGAATTCGCGGCAAGCCTATACCACCGGAGAAGGAGGGTATAGTACATCTGGTGGGCTTCGCACTCCTTGCGGTTCTGGCAGTAGCGGTTATGTATAACGACATCATGCGTATTGTAGGTCAGTAGGCTTTATAAAATGAGTTTTGTTCGGAACAGGTAGATTAGTATTCGGCACGGTGGATTAATATGGCAAGAAAATATGATGTAACTGCAATAGGGGAACTTTTGGTGGATTTCACCGACAGCGGCTTAAGCGACAGAGGTAATATGCTCCTGGAAGCGAATCCGGGCGGAGCACCCTGCAATGTGCTGGCAATGCTTAAGAATCTCGGCTTTAAGACAGCCTTCATAGGTAAGGTCGGTGACGATATGTTCGGGCGGATGCTTAAGAGCAATGCTATGGACGCAGGAATAGATGTGTCTGGGTTGATAGTCGATCCCGTATATAATACGACCCTTGCTTTTGTAGTTAAGAATCCTGATGGTGACAGGGATTTTGCATTCTATAGAAAAGAGGGTGCAGACTTAATGCTCAGAGCCTCGGAGATAAGGGAGGATATCATAAGGGAATCCAAGGTGCTTCACTTCGGTACGCTGTCAATGTCCGGAGACGAGGCCTTTGAGGCCACGAAGAAGGCAGTGGAGACAGCAAGGGAGGCAGGATGTCTGTTAAGCTTCGATCCCAATTACAGAGCTCCTCTGTGGGAGAGCGAGGAGGCTGCCAAAGAGAAGATAGAGTTGGGACTTAAGAATTGTGATGTGCTTAAGATATCCGATAATGAGATAGAACTGATGACCGGACTTACCGATTATGAGGCGGGTGCAACCATACTTAAGAATAAGTATGATATATCCATCGTATTCGCTACGCTTGGTGCGGAAGGAAGTATTGCTTTAAGTGGTGATACAGCGGTTAGGATTCCCGGATTTATCAATAAGAGGACAGTCGAGACTACAGGCGCCGGAGATACCTTCTGTGGCTGCGCGCTGGGTTATATCCTGCGTATGGCAGGAGTAGCCGATGCGGTCGCAGCAGGAGGCGGTGGCATGGTGGGATACACAAGCGAGTGGGATAAAAGGTCTGCCCTTAAGGAGATGGATGAGTTCCACTTAAGCGATCTGTTGACATATTCAAATGCAGCGGCTTCCATAATAACCACCAAGAAGGGAGCCATGATGGTAATGCCCACAAGGGAAGAGATCACGCATTTTATCGTGAACCATCTGGAATAGGCCGGGAATAGGAGCATTATGAGAATGTATAAGGCAGGCAATCAGACAATATGAAGGTATATCTCATAAGACACGGCGAGACCGGTTGGAACAGAATACACAAGCTGCAGGGTCAGTCGGATATAGAACTTAATGATGTGGGCAGAGAGCTGGCGTATCTTACCGCGGAAGGACTTGCGGATATAGAATTTGACCGTATATACTCATCGCCGCTTAACAGAGCCTATGAGACTGCTAAGATAATAAGAGGGGATAGGGATATTGAAATAATAAAGGACAGCAGACTGTTGGAGATAGATTTCGGAGCCGGTGAGGGCGGTCCTATTCCGGGCAGAGATGGTGATACGTCCAATCCCATATATTCCTTCGAATTTGATACGGATAATTATATCCCGCCTGAGGGTGGAGAGACATTTGGTGAGATATACGCAAGGACATCAGATTTCTGGGATAATATCATCATACCTCTTGAAGAGGTAGCGGAGAATGTCCTGATAGTCGGACACGGCTGTATGAACAGGACCATTCTTAACAGGCTTATGAACAGACCGCTTAAGGACTTCTGGGATATCAAGCTAGATAACTGTGCGGTCTCTGTGATAGATGTGACGGATGGCAGTGCAACGGTTATGGAGACAAGCAGGTTATATTACAGCAGAGATGACGAGAGATTCAAGCCTCTCCCCGGCGGACCGGAGATATACGGTTAGAGTATGGAGCATTGAGGGCATAATAGGAGGACATCATGGATAATAGCGTAGAAGAGGGTATTGCGACAGAGTATAAGAGCTTTTTGATTGAAAACCGTATCAAGGTCAATAAGTATCTGAACAGAGTGCTGTGGTTTTTTGTGCTGACAGGGCCGGCTATAGCGTCGGGTATCAAGGGCGGCATTTTCTACAATATAAGCTACATTACATGTATAGGGATATCAGTACTGATCGCTGTACTGGCAGCAGTGCATCTGATCCTGTATAAGAAGATGCCGGCGGCAACAGTAACGTGCGTATTCGCGCTCACTTCACTTAATCTTTTATTGGTATATATGTCATATTCCCATGTAAGTATTTACCTTACATGGTTTTTGGTGCCGTTATTGAGTCTGCTTTTCTGTGACAGGTTTTTATACTTCTATTCTGTCGTTCTTGATTTTCTGCTGATGCTCATAACCATATGGGGTTCCGCACCGTATCGCGCTTCAATGCGTACCGATCACGCTACAGTGGCAGCGTATTTTGCGGATGCCATGAGCGGATATGTCATTGAGTTCATCATAATGCTCGTATCCGGATGGATGATAGTAAAGCTTACATCTGAGTATTTCATGAAGCTGTTCGATCAGTACAGACACATAGCGGAGCAGGAGAGGGCAATGGGAGAGAAGGTTGATATACTCGATTCCATGGCAGAGATATATGATAATGTCAACCTCCTTGACTTCGTCAATAATACCGAGATGTCCCTGCGTGATTCCGAACAGAAGAAGCACGGTATAGATATGAGCAGTCAGACGCATACCATCATGAACCAGAGAATTAAGAATCAGATTATGCCGGATCAGCTCGAAGAGTTCATGAAGTTCACTAATATCAAGACAGTAAGGGCAAGACTTTCACAGAAGAAGCTTATAAGCGCGGATTTCATTGATGTGATATCAGGATGGTTCCGTGCGCAGTATATAACTGTGGATGCAACACTCGACGGCATTCCGAATGTGGTGATATACACTACAAGAAATGTGGATGAAGAAAAACGCCGTGAGGAGAATCTCATAAGGATATCCATGACGGATGAGATGACCAGACTTTTCAACAGAAGATGCTATGACGAGGATCTAAGAGAAATAAGGAGCGGCGAATTATCCGATGATTTCGTCCTGTTCTCCATAGATGTGAACGGTCTTA
>DGII01000006.1 GCA_002393095.1 Lachnospiraceae bacterium UBA3826
ATGATGTGGATACATATGATGACAGGGTATATGATAAGGCGGATGAGCTTATAAGGGAATTCATAGCCAAAGGGTATTTTGTGAAGCAGGATAAGCCCTGTTACTATGTATATGAGCTTACGATGGACGGAAGATCACAGACGGGTATAGTCGGCTGCGCATCTGTAGCGGAATATGAGAGCGGGATCATTAAAAAGCATGAGAATACTCTTGCAGCCAAGGAAGCCGACAGGATCAATCATATAGACAGGACCGGAATGCAGACGGGACCGATATTCCTGGCCTTCAGGAGCAGTGCGGATGTGGATGAATATCTCACAGAGGTTAAGCGGGATACTCCGTACTATGATTTTGTATCGGATGACGGTATAGGTCACAGGGTGTGGATAATAGACGAAGAGAGTAAGATTAGCAGAATTGAGGATTTTTTCCGCAGTATGGATTCTCTGTATATAGCGGACGGGCATCACAGATGTGCCTCGGCATGCAAGGTGGGAGCGAAGAGGCATATCGAAGGTAAGGAGCAGGAGTCCGATTATTTCTTAAGCGTACTTTTCCCTGAGAACCAGCTTAAGATCATGGATTATAACAGAGTCGTGAAGGATCTGAACGGATACAGTGAAGAGGAGTTCTTAGAAGAGCTTGAAGAATACTTTACGATAGAAGGAAGTGACACTGCCGTCAGACCTGATAAGAAGGGTCAGTGCGGCATGCTGCTCGGTAATAAGTGGTACAGGATCACCTTTAAGGATGAGTGGACAAGTGACGATCCGGTGGATGGACTCGACGTATCGCTTCTGCAGAGATACGTGCTTGACGGAATGCTGGATATCCATGATCCCAAGACAGATCCGAGGATCGACTTTGTGGGTGGGATAAGAGGACTTAAGGAGCTTGAACGCAGGTGTGAATCAGACTGTGTACTGGCATTCTCCATGTATCCCACGGATATTCTTGAGCTTATGGCTGTTGCTGATGAAGGCAGGCTCATGCCGCCTAAGAGCACATGGTTCGAGCCCAAGCTGCGCAGCGGACTTTTCCTGCACGATATACACTGAAGCCCACAGGCTGTCGAGGATATAACGGCTTATTTTGCAGCTATGGATGATACTTACCGGGATAATGAAAGGAATTAAAGGATGAAGGATAAACTGTATAAGATGATGAACTGGCCTGAGATAGAGGCTATAGTATATGGCGAGGAGGGCAAGCCGCAGACCATACTCGGAAGACACAATGTGTCGTCATATACGCTTTTTCAGACCTTTCAGCCTTCGGCCCAATCGGTTGTTCTTGTGATAGAAGATGAGAAGAATGGCGAAAAGAACAAAGAATATACTATGGAGCTTGCGGATGAGGCGGGCTTCTACGCCATAGCGATCCTTGGTAAGATTAAGAATTCATATTACTATATAGTCACCGATATCGAGGGTAAGAGGCATAAGATATATGATCCATACGATCCCTTGGTGTACAGTGATGTGATCGGTATCAGCAAAAGTGATGCGGACGGCTTCATGGACGGAGGGATGTATCATGCGCACAGGCTCCTTGGCTCGCACATCATAAGCGGCGGCAAGCATAAGGGTGTACTTTTCAGAGTATGGGCCCCTAATGCCGTGCGGGTATCGGTAATAGGCGATTTCAACGGATGCAACGGTAAGAATCATCCGATGATGATGGATGAAGACAGTGGGATATTCTCACTGTTCATACCGGGACTGGAAGCCGGGTGCAAGTACAGATATGAGCTTCATGTAAGAGGCGGAAGGATATACTCTAAGCTTGATCCTTACAGTACACTTATTAAGGACGGAATGTCCGTGGTAGATGCCGTTAAGGGCTTCAAATGGAGTGATGATGTGTTCACTGACCCCACCAGGACTACGGACAGGAAGAAGGCGCCTGTGGCTATATATGAAGCCGATCTTAAGGATATCGCCGGCAAGACCGGCAAGATCACCGAGAATTCGGCAGGAAGCTTTGCGTCTTATATCATGGATGAGGGGTATTCGTATGTAATGCTTAAGCTTAATAAGGAGCAGATATATTCCACATACAGAGATATACAGTCCACGGACATCAAAAGGCTGGTAGCCGCTCTTCACAAAAAGGACATAGGAGTGATAGGGAAATTCAATATAAGCAGCTTCACTGCCGATGATGACTGGCTTAAGGAATATGACGGCACTTATCTCTACGGCCATATGGATGAGCGCAAGAGAGTCAATGTCGCTAACGGAGGCTTCTACTATAATTATGCAAGACCTGAGGTGAGAGCATATCTTATGTCTGCCGTAAGATATTGGATCGAGGAATACCGCATAGACGGACTGCACCTTGAGGATCTAAGCTCCATGCTGTATCTGGATTACGGCAGGTATGACGGTGAGTGGGTAGCCAATATATACGGCGGAAGAGAGAATCTGGATGCCATCGATTTTATAAAGGCTCTTAACTCTATGGTTCATAAGTACTTCCCCGGCGTGATACTGACCACCAAGGAGATATCGGCTTTTCCCAAGGTTACGGCACCTGTTGATGAGGACGGACTTGGCTTCGATTATCTGTGGAATAACGGGCTGACAGAGGAATACATAAGATTCATCAAGAGTAAGCCGGGTGAACGTAATATCCATCTGCTTACGGATAATATGTCATATGCGTATGCCGAGAATTATGTACTTACCATATCCTCTGAGGATGTGCTTGAGGCTACGGATTATGAACATATGAAGGTTGAAAAGGGCGCGACGCTCTTTGATTATATACCTGTGGAGGATGAGAGAAAGGGCAGAGTGGCAAGGGCAACCCTTGCGTATCTGTGGGCGCATCCCGGCAAAAAGCTCATATGCAAGGGACAGGGAGATGATGCGGAGATAGCTGCTCTTAATAAGCTGTATAAGGAGCAGAAGGCGCTGCATCGTCTGGATACCAATCCTTACGGCTTCGAATGGGTGAGTGCCATTGATAAGGGTGACGGGGTTATAAGCTTCATAAGAAAGGATGAATACCTTAATCACTCGATATTCGTAGTATGTAATTTCTCGGATAATGACTATGCATCCTATAAATTCGGTATGCCGTATGAGGGTAAGTACAAGATGATCTTCACATCCGAGGATAAGAAATTCGGCGGTAAGAGTGCGGTGACGACCCGCCCCAAGGAGACTGTGGAGGAGTTCTATGACGGTATGCCCAACAGCCTGACTGTAAGAATACCTGCCATGAGCGTATGCTATTACAGCTATACCCCGTATACCGAGGATGAACTGCTTAAGCTTGCCCAGATCAAGGTGGACAGATTCAAGGAGAGGCTTGAGAAGGAAGCAAAGGAAAAGGCTAAGGAGCTTAAGGGTAAGACGGACGCAGTTAAATAAAATTCCCCTTGTCTAATCGTATCTTATGTTATATAATAGCACCTGTCGGCGCATTAGCCGACGGTATGCCGATGTAGCTCAGTTGGTAGAGCACTTCACTCGTAATGAAGGGGTCAAGAGTTCGAGTCTCTCCATCGGCTTAAGCAAACGCCGGAACGAAATGTTCCGGCGTTCGCTTTGCCGTTTACATAACGCTGAAAACCGCTATTTTTCTATATTTATACGAATTTCACCTTGTAGATTATTTCCCAATATGTTATTATCAAATTTAGATTTTATTTATCAATATTAATATCGGAGGTAGGCCATGGCAGGGCTGTGGGGCGGAAGATTTACGAAGGAGACGGATGATGAGGTATTTGCTTTTAACGAATCTCTTTCGTTCGATAACAGATTACTTAATAACGATATAGAGGGCAGTATCGCTCATGTTGTAATGCTTGAGAAGCAGCGTATCATAAGCCTTGAGGAGAAGGATGCAATAGTTAAGGGGCTGACGGGCATCAAGAGGGACGTTGAAGCAGGTGCTCTGGATTTTGACGGAGGCTACGAGGATGTACATTCCTTCGTGGAGGCTAAGCTTATTGAACGCATAGGTGATGCGGGCAAGAAGATGCATACGGGCAGAAGTCGTAACGATCAGGTTGCTTTGGATATGAAGCTGTATATCAGGGAGCAGATAGTCATACTCGATGATCTTGTGAAGGACTTACAGGAGACCTTACTTAAGCATATTGAGGAGGGGCTGGATACGTATATGCCGGGCTTTACGCACATGCAGAAGGCGCAGCCTGTAACCGTAGCCCATCATCTGGGCGCATATATGGAGATGTTCATACGTGACAGGGGCAGGCTTTCCGATATATATAAGAGGATGAACTTCTCTCCGCTTGGGAGCGGAGCGCTGGCGGGGACCACATACAGTCTTGACAGAGAGTATGTGGCAAGCATGCTGGGCTTTGAGGGAGCTACGCGCAATTCCATGGATTCTGTCTCTGACAGAGATTACCTTATAGAGCTGCTTTCTGCACTATCAACTGTAATGATGCACCTTAGCCGGTTCTCGGAGGAGATCATTATATGGAATTCGAACGAATACAGATTCGTAGAGCTTGATGATGCATATTCTACCGGAAGCAGTATAATGCCGCAGAAGAAGAACCCGGATATAGCTGAGCTTGTAAGAGGCAAGACGGGACGGGTATACGGCGCGCTGCTTAGTATCCTGACCACCATGAAGGGCATACCCCTTGCATATAATAAGGATATGCAGGAAGACAAGGAGATGACCTTTGACGCTATAGATACAGTGAAGGATTGCGTTAAGCTTTTTACAGGAATGCTTAAGACAATTAAGTTCAATACAGAGGTGATGGCCGCAAGTGCCATGAAGGGCTTCACCAATGCCACTGATGCCGCTGACTATCTTGTGAAGAAGGGCGTGCCCTTCAGGGATGCCCACGGTATAATCGGAAGGCTTGTGTTATATTGCATAGATAAGGACAAGGCTATTGAGGAATGCTCAATCGAAGAGCTTCAGGCCATAAGTGATGTCTTCGATACGGATGTATATGATGCAATAAGTCTTAAGACCTGTGTGGATAAGAGACTCACCAAGGGCGGCCCCGCACCTGAGAGAATGAAGGAATGTGTGACCTTCTATCGGGAGTATCTGCTTAATAGTGAGAGACTCAATCAGATGATATATAAGAAGTCATAATGGCATGGATGATATAATGCGCATTGATAAATGCGTAAATAAATAATACGAGGAGAGAATATTATGGAAAAATTAAAAGTAGGTATCTTAGGCGGAACGGGAATGGTAGGACAGAGATTCAT
>DGII01000010.1 GCA_002393095.1 Lachnospiraceae bacterium UBA3826
TCATCTATAAGGTCGATAGCCTTATCAGGCAGATTCCTGTCATTGATATATCTCGAAGACAGTCTGACGGCTGCCTCTATCGCTTCCTCTGTAATGCTGACTTTATGGTGCTCCTCATATTTATGAGCTATACCCTTAAGTATGCGTATGGACTCTTCCTCTGTGGGTTCTGCAACATCCACAGGCTGGAATCTTCGTTCCAGCGCCGCATCCTTTTCCACATACTTGCGGTATTCCGCCATAGTGGTGGCACCTATAAGCTGTATCTCGCCTCTTGCAAGCGAAGGCTTTAAGATATTGGAAGCATCTATTGCTCCCTCAGCACCTCCGGCGCCTATAAGAGTGTGTATCTCATCAAGAAAAAGGAGTACATTGCCATCTTCTATGACCTCCTTCATGACCTTCTTGATCCTCTCCTCGAATTCGCCTCTGTATTTGCTGCCGGCTACCATTCCGGACAGATCAAGGGTTAAAAGTCTCTTATTCTTAACAGTATCCGGCACCTCATCAGCTACTATACGCTGTGCGAGTCCTTCAACTATTGCGGTCTTACCCACACCGGGCTCTCCCACAAGACAAGGATTATTCTTGGTGCGTCTGCTGAGTATCTGTATCACCCGCTTTATCTCCGCATCCCTTCCAACCACGGGATCAAGCTTCCCCTGCCTTGCAAGGGCCGTAAGATCCCTGCTGTATTGGGCAAGTATCGAGTGTCCGCCCTTCTTTTTGCTGCTCTTATTCTTATAATCCTCGGCTGCCAGCTTCCCATCCTCTCCCATGGCCACAAGCACATCCACATAAAGCTTCTGTAAATTGACGCCAAGGGTTGTCAGAATCCTTGCTCCTACATTATCCCCTTCTCTTATTATTCCAAGAAGTATATGCTCTGTACCTATGGTCTCACTGCCGTATTTTTCGGCAGCCGCCATAGCCTCATTAAGCACATCCATAGCTCTTGGAGAATAACTGTGCCTCTCGGCTAAGAGTGTAGTCGTATCAGGTGCAACAAAATCCTTGATAAGCTCTATGATATCATCGGCCCTGACACCGTTCTCATATAACACACGCGCCGCAACTCCTGTATTCTCCTGTATAAGTCCAAGCAGTATGTGTTCACTGCCTATATAACTCTGATGTAGCTTTCTTGCGGCTCTTTCCGCCATATGAAGTGCTGTACGCGCTTTATCGGTATAATCCATCTTATGTATCGTTCCTTATTATAGTCTTAATTATCCAGATCAAGGAATTCGAATTCCATGTCATCATCTATATCCATAAGGCTCTTTGATGACCATGATTCCTCTGTACTGCGTCTGCTCTGTGGCTGTGCCGGTGTACTTCTTCTTACGGGACGGGTATATACCTCCGGCTCCTCATCCTCTTCTTCTTCCTCTTCCTCGTCTTCCTCTTCGTTGTCTTCGTAGTTCTTCCTGCGACTCTTGAAGCCGAATTTTCTCTCCTTCTTCGCCGGACGTTTGCTTTCGTACTCCTCTTCCTCGTCCATCTCCTCTATCTCTTCTTCGTCTTCCTCTTCATCATCATAATCTTCATCTTCAATATCATCGAAATCCTCATAACGGTCTCTTAATCTGAATAAGAGGATCGCTACTGCGATTATAAGGAGCAGCATAATAACAGCCATTACGATTATCACTATCTTCATGGTCTTAACTTCACTTCCGTCATCTACGACCATATTCTGGCTTTGCTCCATAACTGCCTTGATATTATTGATACTCTGCTTATTGCCGTTGATATGATCGTATAAGAACCACTCCTCTATTCCTTCGGCGTTAGCTTCATATCTAACCTCATAATCGGTATTGACTACAGGCTCAGGTTCGGGCTCCGGCTCCACGCTTTCGGGTTCCTCCGGTGCAAGATCAGCCGTAGTTGATGTAATCTCCAAAAAGTCTGATCTGATGAATCCGTCAACGGTCTTACCGTCAGCCTCGAAATTGATCTTATACCATGTCTTGCCCTCTGAATCGGCAGCCTCTCCGTTAATGAACAGATCCTGACCGTTCTTGGCAGTACCTACTTTATTGGACTTCGTAGATGCATTCTCTCTTACCGTAACGGTATCGGCGGTAACGGTTGCAGTAAGGGCATCCGAATCTACCACCTCCCCTGCGGTATCCGATTTGCTCTCGGTGCTTGCCGCAGTCTCGCTCTTTTTCTCTGTAGATGTACTTGCAGTCTCACTCTTCTTGGATGTATCCGAGGTTGTCGATGAAGAAGATGAGGTTGAAGCCGATGACGAACTGCTTATATTGCCGTCCGGTGTGGATACGAGATCAGCTCTTATATATCCTGTCGTTGTTCCTTCCACCTTGACCTGATACCATGTATATCCGTCAGTCCCGGTTGCTTCGCCGACCACTTCGAGCACCTTCCCGCTTTTTACACTGGAAATAGCCTCGGATGAAGTGCTGGGCTCCTTTCGTATCCTGCACGAATCGGGATCTGTTACCGTAACAGTGGCAGCATATGCACAGATCTCAGGCATTCCTGTAAGGCATATCGCCACAGCCAGGATAACCGTTGTAAGTATCAGTTTGATTCTCTTTTTCATAAAACTCTCCAATTCTTGATTCCTTATTAATACCTTCTGCATCTGTCATATCAATGACGACGCAATCTACGCTTCATCTATTGCCTTGCCTATATCGCCTCGCATGTACTTTCCTTCATAATCTATCCATGATGTTGCCTCATATGCTTTGGCTCTGGCTTCCTTAAGATCACTTCCTTTGGCCGTAATACCTAAGACTCTTCCGCCATTGGTGACGATCTCACCGTCTGCTTTCTTGGTTCCGGCATGGAAGCAGAAGTAGTCATCCTTGCCCTTGAAGTTCTCTAAGCCCTTTATTACTTTGCCCTTCTCATATTGCACCGGGTAGCCCTCACTTGCAAGTACCACGCACACAGCGGCATTGTCTTCAAATTCAAGCTGTATCTCATCAAGCCTTCCGTCTACACATGCCTCCATTACCTCGATTATATCATTTTTCATTCTGGGAAGTACCACCTGAGCTTCGGGATCTCCGAACCTTGCATTATACTCAAGCACCTTGGGGCCATCGTCTGTAAGCATCAAGCCGAAGAATATAACGCCCTTAAAAGGTCTTCCCTCACTTCTCATGGCATCGACCGTAGCCTGATAGATATGCTTCTTGCAGAACTCATCCACTTCCTTTGTATAGAAGGGACTCGGAGAGAAGGTTCCCATTCCTCCCGTATTAAGACCCGTATCACCATCCCCCGCTCTCTTGTGATCCTGTGCGGAAGTCATGATCTTAATGGTCTTACCGTCCGTAAATGACAGGACAGATACCTCTCTTCCCGTCATGAACTGCTCTATCACCATCCTTGAACCGGCATCACCGAACTTCTTATCAAGCATTATCTCCTTGGCACCCTCAAGCGCCTCCTCATAAGTATTGCAGATAAGTACTCCCTTGCCCAGTGCAAGTCCGTCAGCCTTAAGTACTATAGGCATAGGCGCACTCTTAAGATACTGTGCTGCCGCCTCGTAATTATCAAAATTCTCATACGAAGCAGTAGGAATATTGTATCTCTTCATAAGGTCCTTGGAGAAGGCTTTACTTCCCTCAAGTATCGCCGCATTCTTACGGGGTCCGAAGGTACGGATACCTGCTTCCTCCATGCGATCCGTCAAGCCGCCCACCAGCGGATCGTCCATACCCACTATACAGAAGTCTATCTTCTCATCCTTGGCAAAAGCCGTCAGTCTGTCGAATTCCATCGGACCTATATCAACACAGGTCGCTACCTCTGCTATTCCGGCATTACCGGGAGCACAGAAAAGCTTATCAACCTTTACGCTTTTAGCAACACATGTACATATTGCATGTTCACGTCCGCCGCCACCGACTACAAGTACTCTCATCTTCTCATTCCTTTCGCGATCATATCTATTGCTTTGGGAAGTATCACCCATTCCGCCTGCTCCATGACTCT
>DGII01000046.1 GCA_002393095.1 Lachnospiraceae bacterium UBA3826
ATCTATGATATGTGCAAGGCGATTGATAAAGGCATGGTGATCACGGATATCAGACTCGAAGAGAAGTCAGGCGGAAAAAGCGGTCATTATATCAGAGAAGAGGATTAGGAAAGAGACCGGTTGAGCCGGCCTCTGATACGGAGATAATAATACAATGAACAAAAAAATAAAGGCAATAATGAAAAAAGCGATGTCAGTGCTTATTATGTCAGCAATTACCGTATCTTATACGGCCTGCGGCAGTACAGCCAAAGAAAGCAAAAGCACCGAGCTTACGATACTTGCGGCGGCATCACTGACGGATGTGTGCGCAGAGCTTGAGACCATATATGAGATTGAGAATCCCGGAGTTGAGCTTACTTTTTCCTATGCAGGCTCAGGAGCGCTTCAGACTCAGATAGAGGAGGGAGCACCGGCCGATATATTCTTCTCGGCTTCACTTAAGCAGATGAAGGCTTTAGATGAAGAGGGACTTATGGTCAGTGACAGTATCACAGAGCTTTTGGAGAATAAGATAGTACTGATAGTGCCTGAGGGCAGTGACAGAGATATAAGCGCCTTTGAGGATGTAGGAACAGATAAGGTGGGGATGATAGGTCTCGGAGATACGGAGAGTGTACCTGTGGGACAGTATGCTAAGGAAGCCTTCACTGCACTTGGTCTGTGGGATGTGACGGATTCGAAGGCTAATTACGGAAGTGATGTAAGGACAGTCCTTACGTGGGTAGAGTCGGGTGATGTGGACTGTGGTGTGGTATACGCCACGGATGCTTATACGACAGATAAGGTCAGAATAGTGGCAACTGCCCCCGAAGGGTCATGCAGTAAGGTCATATATCCGGTAGGTATAGTGAAGGCATCTGACAATAAGGAAGACGCACAGAAGCTTTTGGATTTTTTCAAGAGTGAGCAGGCAATGAAGGTATTCGAGAAATATGGATTTTGATATATCACCTCTTTGGATATCAATTAAAGTAGCGGTGTGCTCTACGATCATCACCTTCTTCCTTGGAATACTTGCGGCTAGGTACGTATATTCCCTTAAGAGGGGGAGGGTGATCATTGATACGCTGCTGTCACTTCCCATGGTGCTGCCGCCTACGGTGGTGGGTTTTTTCCTGCTTATATTCTTCGGAAGGAATTCCTGGCTTGGAGGCGCACTGTATGATATGGGCATCAGAGTGGTATTCACTCTTGGCGGGGCTGTCATTGCCTCGGTTGCGGTATCCTTCCCGATCATGTACAGGACAGCTCTGGGAGCCTTCGAGCAGGTGGATACGGAGCTTATAGACATGGCGAGGGTATTGGGTTACGCAGAGACAGCTATCTTCACCAAGGTATGGATACCGCTTTCATGGCCGGGAATAGCTGCGGGAGCGACACTTTCATTCGCAAGATCCTTAGGTGAATTCGGTGCGACCATAATGATAGCGGGCAATCTGCCGGGAACTACAAGAACAATGTCCGCAGCGGTCTATTCCGCCATGCAGAGCGGAGATCGGAGTCTCGCATACAGATGGGTGTTGATAATCCTGTTGATATCCATGTGCATACTGCTTCTTATGAACCTGTGGAGCAGCGGAAGATACAGGACAGACGACCGCAGGAAGGGTGTGCTGAAGAGAATGAAAGTGACGGAAGTGTCATCTGTAGATGAAGAGAAAAAAACAAAAAAAGTAAATGATGCAGGGGATTAACGGAAAATGCAGGACGCATACGGAAGAAATATTGAATATCTGAGGATATCTCTTACGGATAAGTGTAACCTGAGATGCAGATATTGTATGCCGAAGGATGGCATCAGAGTCCTTTCGCATGAGGAAATACTTACATCCGGAGAGATAGTACGAATTGCATCCGTAATGCATGATATGGGTGTAAGGAAGGTACGGCTTACCGGCGGTGAACCCCTTGTAAGACGGGGGATCACCGACTTTGTCAGAGAACTGGCAGAGATACCTGATATCAGTATAGCTATGACCTCCAATGGGGTAATGCTTGGGGAATTCGCAGAAGAGCTTAAGGAAGCGGGATTATCCTCAGTCAATGTAAGTCTGGATACTCTTAATGAGGAGACGTTCATAAAGCTTACGGGACGGGATGAGCTTAAAAGTGTGCTTAAGGGGATAGACAGTGCAATGGATGCAGGTCTTAAGGTTAAGCTTAACTGTGTTCCCATAAAGGGGATCAATGATGATGAGATACCGGAGCTTACAAGGTATGCGGGGGAGCACGGCATTCCCCTGCGCTTCATAGAACTCATGCCCATTGGATGCGGAGTAAGCTATAAGGGAGTTCCCACGGATGAGCTGCTTAAAAGGCTTAAGAAAGAGTATGGCGAGGCTAAGGCGGTAAGCCTTGATAAAGTCATGAACGGGGATGTATCAGGTCCCGTAGTATACTATGAATTCGAGGCATATAAGGGCATGATAGGCTTCATAAGCCCTATCACGCATAATTTCTGCGACGGCTGCAACAGGGCAAGGCTAACGGCAGAGGGATTCCTTAAGCTGTGCCTGTACCATTCCCGCGGTATAGACCTTAAGATGGCCGTAAGAAGAGGAATTACGGATAATGAGTTAGCCAAGCTGATCAGTGAAGCGATACTTAATAAGCCCAAGTCCCATAGCTTCGGTCAGGAAGGGGACGGGGATCACAGGAAGATGGTTCAGATCGGAGGATAGGATTATCATGGACAGAACAAAAGGCAAAGTCATGGCAGTGTGCATAAGTGAGAAGAAGGGCACAGTGAAGGAGGATGTCGGAGGGTGTGAGATCATCACGGACTTCGGACTTAAGGGTGATGCTCACGCAGGAAGTGAGAGACAGGTGAGCCTGCTTTCGTATGAAAAGGTGGAGAACTTTAAGAGAGAGGCAGGAAATGCCGTATCCATAAGGCCGGGGGCTTTCGGAGAGAACCTTCTTATATCAGGAATAGACCCGGTCACCCTTCACATAGGTGCATACTTACGAGTTGGAGAAGTGCTTCTTAGGGTAACACAGATAGGCAAGACCTGTCATACAGGCTGCGAGATATCCAAGCTCACGGGTAAGTGCATCATGCCAACGGAAGGGGTGTTCGCCAAAGTTATAGAAGGCGGTACGGTTAAGACAGGAGATGAGGTGCGGATACCTTTGACAGCTGCCGTGATAACATCAAGTGACAGATCCTACGCCGGAGAGCGTGAGGATAAGAGCGGTCCTATGATAGATAAGATGCTTAGGGAGGCAGGATATGCCGTTACGGAGAGTGTGCTCATACCGGATGAGGAGGATGAAGCGGTTAAGGAGCTTACAAGGCTTGCGGATGTAAGCGGTGTGGATCTGATACTGACAACAGGAGGAACAGGGTTCTCTGTAAGGGACCGTATGCCGGAGGCTGCACTTAGGGTAGCTGAGAGGAATGTACCCGGCATAGCGGAGGCGATAAGAGCCTACAGTATGGCCATCACTAAGAGGGCGATGCTTAGCCGTGCGGTAAGTGTCATAAGAGGAAAGAGCCTTATAATAAATCTTCCGGGAAGTCCCAAGGCAGTGAAGGAATGTCTTGAATACATCCTGCCAGAGCTTGAACACGGAATACTTATATTAAAGGGTGAAGCAGATGGATGACAGAAGCAGGGATGACATTGCTGTAAATGCTGTAAATGACACCGGTGATACACATGATATATATGATGCATATACGGGAAGAATGGTGTATGCGGGCGGCAGGAGCACAGAGGATGAGCCGGTATTACTTAAGGAGCATGAGCTTAGAATCATTATCAATGACAGACCGGTGATGCAGCTTGTCTGTACTAAGGATATGCTTAAGGAGCTTGTGACGGGCAGGCTATATACCGAAGGGATCATAGATAAGCCGGATGATATAGGCAAGATGTACTTCTGCCGGTATGAGAATGAAGTCAATATTCTGACGGATAAGGCAATCGAATGGGAGGATACGGTAAAAAGCGACTCAACCTGTTGTACGGGCAATGTCACATATCTAAGGGCATTAAACGGACGAACACCGGGCAGACTTGCAGAAGCTGAGTGGAAGGAAGAGTGGATATTCGATCTGGCGGGATGCTTCACGGAGGGCCTTAAGCTTCACAATGCAACAGGAGCCACACATTCATGCCTGCTGTCATGGAAGGGCAGGATAATGATATCGTGCGAGGATATAGGCAGACACAACGCCATAGACAAGGCGGTGGGTTACGCATTGTGCCAAAGCATCCCGTTAAGTGAATGTATCCTGTATACATCGGGTCGTGTGCCTAAGGATATGGTCATCAAGGTCATCATGGCAGGAGTGCCCGTACTTGCATCCAAGTCTGCGGCCACATATGACGCATGCAAGCTGGCTGGAGAGTACGGTCTGACATTGATATGCAGGGCATGGAATGATAAAATGTTGATTATGAACTGATGCGTGGAATACCGCTTGGCATCTTGTATATATATATATGATCGGACAGTATGTAAGGAGATAGACAGTGTATGAAGTATAAGATTAAGAATAACACTTTGGATCCGGAGAGTAAGAAGAAGATATAGGAAAGCCTGATAAACGATGTCGGCAACTTCCATTATGCGGCCATAGCCATGCTCGGTGAAGATGAGGCAGAGTCAAGTGAAGCACTGCAGCTTGTGGGAGACGGAATGGATAAAGATGCAGTTAATGGAGGTGCCAAGGAGAAGGCAAAAGATGTACAGGGAAGGACTTCATTTTAGTAACAGGGCATGGTCATGGTGCAGAGATCTGGCTTATGAAGATATTAGCTGACAGGATCGACAATTACACAGATGATAGCAGATTTAAAGCTTCGCTTGATATCATAAGGTCCATGGATAGCAAGCGATATGAGGACATATCACACATTAAAAGCGATGGGAATAAGAGACGATCCATGGCAGCAGGTATGCTTATTAAGGATATGTGCGACAGGCTTGGGATATCGGACCCGGTAGTAGGCAGAGATAAGCATGGTAAGCCGTATATAGAGGGTCATCCCAAGGTGTGCTTTAACCTGTCGCATTCCGGAGAGTATGCCGTGATAGCCTACGGGGAGACACCCGTGGGAATAGATATACAGGAAAGGCGCGGCGTAAGTGAGGGCTTTGCCGCAAGGATCCTTAACGAAAAAGAACTGGGGGCGTATGATGCGACGGATGTAGACATGATATGTCGTGTGTGGACAGTGAAGGAAGCCTATTCCAAGCTGATAGGTCTGGGGCTGTCGTATGACTTCAGAAGCTGTGTGATAGACAGAGATCATAGCCGTGTATATGACACTACAGGCACTTATATAAGCGGTACATACAAAGGCTACAGGATAGATAACGATACCTATATGACAGTGGTGTATGAATCAAGCGACTGATGTGCCGTCCGGACGGTAATACGGAAGTCGTATCCGTATAACAGATACTAAAATAAAAGCTCAGATGACGGATCATCTGAGTTTTT
>DGII01000033.1 GCA_002393095.1 Lachnospiraceae bacterium UBA3826
GATTATTATTGTCTAATTTCATGGTTATTACAACCTTTATAATATTTACGTCTGATTATATATTGATTATAATGCTGTGAGATACAAAAGTCAATGAAACGCCGTGTTTATCGCAATTCATCCCACCACCTACAGAGGTGGGGGATTTCTTGCTCACGGCGTGTTAAACCTAACATACAATAATTGACCATATTTTTCAACATATATCCGGCAGCCCTCGCATCCCCTGCTTCATAGGCACTGTTATTCTTTAATTTATCCTTATATTCGTCAGCGCAACCTGGTCTCCGGTAATCGCAGCATAGATATCCGCTGTATCGTCATTTATTGTTGTTACACAGGCAGACATGGCATTACGGTAAATTCAACGCATTTTAGATAATGTGCGCTGTCCGTAGTGAGCCGTCAATATTCATCCAGTCGCCAAGAGCCTCCGATGCCGCGACTATAATGATGCTAAAGAACAGTAGCGTAAAATAACCCTTTGACTTTGATGAAAGGACGGAATTGTCCTTCATATTCATCTTACACTATCAAAATACTCGTCTATATTCCTTATCCATTCCTCGGAGGGCATGGTCTTAAGCAGGTACTTGACAGGCTTAAGCGCAAGCACCTCCATGACGCTTTCCTTATCGCTCTTGGATGTAAGGAACATCACGGGGATATCCGCGGTAGAAGCCTCGCTCCTTATCATCTCAAGCACCTTGGCTCCCGTTATGACGGGCATCTCATAATCAAGCAGTATCAGATCCACCTCGGTCTTGGCGAGGAACGTGATCGCATTCATACCGGAATTGGCCATATATACATTATATTTACTTGACAGGAGATTCTTGATGGTACGAAGCATGGTGGGGTCATCATCCACCACAAGTATCTTCTTCTTGGCAGCCGCTAGTGCCTCCTTCTCCATCTCCTTATCGAGAACGGATAAGAGATCCTTTACATTAAGCGGTCTCTCAAGTATCCTGCCGACTATGCCCTCCGGTATTATCTTAAGAGCCTTTTCGATCTCCTCCTTGCTTCCCACAAGGTATAGTATCAGCTCCTTTTCAAAGATCTGATCCTTAAGGTATGTAAGAGCCTCTGCCTCCTCTATGATATTATCGTCAAGATACAGAATGGTTATCTTGGGAATGTCCGTAAGCTTTGAGAGACTCCCTATCGACACGGTCGATGTCTCAACCGCATAGTCCTCCTTTTTAAGTCCGTTAATGATGGCATTAACCATGAATCCGTTAATCTCTCCGAGCATAAGTATCCTTTTATCCGTCATATTTCCTCCATATGTGATATGACCCTGCGCCATATCAGGACAGTGCTCTATGCCTCTCTGCCATCAAGCAGCCCAAGCACTCCGTCCCTGTCTACCATTCGTACCTTATCCCTTATCATATCATACACTTCCTTCTCATCTTCGGGAAGTGAATACTCATTAAGCATCTCTATTATAGCATCTGCCGTGTCAAAATCAAAAGCCTCCGCAGCCTCTCTAAGCGCGGCATATCCGTCTGCAAGCTGCGAACTGTCGATAAGCGGCTTATCCGAGTCATCCTCTCCCGCGGCCCCGTCAAGAACTCTGAAGCGCTCCTCATAGCTCCGATAGAGTGTAAGCAGCTTCGGTGTCAGCTTATCTATCTCCTCTGTGTTATTATCATCACCGCATTTCTCCAGATATTCCGCCTGCCTGCTAAGCTCCATCGCTCCTATAAGCCTCGCCGAGCTCTTAAGCGCATGCACCTTGACGGTATAGTTCCTTATATCCCTGCTTGCTCTGTAGCCCTCTATCTCATCCGGGCCTGTCTTAAGGGACATCCTGAAGTCGCCTATGGCTTCATACAGTATATCCTCACTGCCGCAATTGGATACGCCGGCATCATACTCTATGCCCTCTATGCTCTTAAGCATACTTATCCTGTCACTTATCCTGTCCGCCGGATTACTGACACTCGTGTCATCACTTTTGCCGCCTGTAGCCGCCAGATCAGCAGACTTCTTTGCAGTCAGACTCTCATAGTCCGCACTGCCGCGCATATATACCTTCTCCCACGGAAGAGAAGAGGCGATCAGCTTTTCAAGTCTTACCGCATCTATGGGCTTACTTATATAGTCATTGAAGCCTGCTGCCATGAAGCTCTCTCTTGCTCCCGATACGGCATTGGCAGTAAGCGCGATTACCGGAGCCCCTTTAGACTTATTATCCTTAAGCTCCTTCATGGCTGCAAGCGTCTGGATACCGTCCATCTCAGGCATACGCTGGTCAAGGAATATCATGTCATATTCGGTGTCAGCCACCAGCTTAAGCGCGTCGAATCCGCTTGTGGCAGTTTCGACCGTAATCATGGTCTCCTTCAACAGTCCCTTCACGACAGTCAGGTTCATCGGGGTATCGTCCACCACAAGTATCCTTGCCTCAGGCGCTACGAAGGATACGCTGTAGCCCCCGGACTCGTTAAGGGATCTTGCATATGTCTCATTGAAGTCTCCTATCTCCTCACGGCTTATGACCTTCTGCACCACGGTAAATGAGAAATCGCTTCCCTTGCCGTATACGCTCTTAACCATAAGTCTGCTGTCCATAAGCTCAAGCAGCTGCTTGACTATGCTCATCCCAAGTCCTGTACCTTCTATGGTACGGTTACGGGATTCTTCGATACGCTCGAACGGAGAGTATAGCTTCTCTATATCCTCTTCCTTGATGCCTATACCCGTATCCACCACTCTGAAGGTTAAGGCTATCGCATCATTCTTATCCGGGGCAGCTTCACCGGCCCCACCCTGTTCGCCCGTTGCCTCTGTCAAGCTCTCTGCTTCCGTGTATGTTATGCTTAATGTGACCGAACCCTCCTGAGTATACTTAACAGCATTGTTGAGTATATTAAGGGCACACTGCTTAAGCCTTATCTCATCACCGAAAAGGATGTGTGGAGTAGTCTTATCCACATCTACGTTAAGCTTAAGTCCCTTATCCGCAGCCTTAACTGCCACCATATTGATAAGATCGTTGATGACGGAGCTAAGCTCATACTCCACGGGAATTATCTCCATCTTGCCCGCTTCTATCTTGGAGAAATCAAGCAGGTCATTGACAAGTCCCAAAAGCGACTTGCCGGAATTCTTGATATCCGTTGCATACTTAAGTATGGTCTTATCCTCTGCTTCCCTAAGGATCATCTCATCTAATCCGAGTACCGCATTGATGGGTGTCCTGATCTCATGAGACACATTGGATAAGAAATTACTCTTGGCCTCGCTTGATGCCTTGGCAACTCTTAAGTCCTCCTTAAGCCTCTGTTCCTCCTGCATTCGGTCTATATAGCCGCTGACCTCCGTTGTGGTTGTGACAAGGCTGTCATACAGACTCTCTATCTCATCACCTGTCCTTATGTACATATTGGAGATATGCCTTGCCGTAGCCTTTCTCTTCTCGGCATCACCGGCACTTGCGGTGAACTCGTTCATGGCATCGGTTATCCTTATGATCGGTCTGGCTAGAAGTCTCTGTCCGATGTAATTGGCTATGAGCACTATCGGCGCGATTATATCTATTATGAGCAGGATAAGCTTGATATCGAAAGCAATACCCTCATCATTATATCTGAACCTCTCCATATCCTCCATGCGCTTCGCCACATTGAAGGTATCATCTATCCCCATATTGTTCGCAAAATCATCAAGTCTGTTCATGGGGTTAGAGCCCATATCTCCTTCAGCGGAATCCTCCTCGGATGTCGCATCATCCTCTGCCGCTATGGGAGGCGTAATGGTCCTCATTTCCCCAATGGCTTCCTCTCTCTGTATGACCTGTGTGAGATTCGGGATCAGACTGTTAGCGAAGACGGCCGCGAATATTCCTAACATAATGGCTTCTATTCCGAGGATTATGAACAGCTTCTTGGATATAGAACTCCTGCTGCCCTTCTCATCCTCCTTCGGCCAGAAGGATAAGCCTGAGCGATGCTCAGGCTCGAATCTGGCGAAGAAGGGTCTGAGACCCTTAGGGAATCTGTTCTGAAGGAAGTATATCCACATAACATTAAAAAGGGTCTGAGGCACTACCATTCCCATATGTACAAGCGTAACGGACAGCTTAAGTGTCGTAAATGACTCCTGACCTACGATCAGGAATATGAAGGTATAGACCATCGACATTGTAATCATCATAAGTATTCCCGACCGCGCGGATCTGCCCGGCGTGGATATCCTCTTGGGGGCTTTCATCGCTGCCACAATGAATATCGCAACAAGATTATATGAGAACATATATGCATCGGTCCTTGCCAGGAATAGTCCTACCACAAATGTAAGCGCGAAGCTTACAAGTCCGCTTGTGAGACCGTACATACAGACTATGAATATAATAGGGAACAGATAGAAATTGAAATACACATATGACAGAGTTACTGACCCTTTATCCACCATAAAGCAGAATCTGAAAAAGATGAGTGTAATGATTGCCGAGAAAATCACAGCTATGGCCCTTATCACATACGCCACCTTGCATTCATAGCTTAAGCCGCGCCACTCGGCAAGTCCCAGCACCGTATCCGCATATGCCTGAAGCATATTGCCTATATTGAATCTGCTTCTCCTACCATGTCTTCTTCCTGACATACCACTCCGTTTCCGGGCTGTGTACCTGCAGCCCATACACAGTCAATATCTCTTAAGTTCACTCAGCTCATTATATAAGACCGTATAATTGTCATATCTGAGCCGGCTTATCCTGCCGTTATCGACAGCCTCCTTGACCGCACAGTCCGGCTCATCCGCATGCATACAGTTAAGGAACCTGCAGCCATCCCTGTAATCATCGAATTCCGGATAATAGTCCCTGAGCTTGCCCTTATCCATATCAAAAAGCCGGAGTGAACTGAAGCCGGGAGTATCAAGTATATAAGTGTCGTTGTCAATGGCTATCATCTCTGAATGCCGTGTGGTATGTCTGCCTCTGTCTATCTTGACACTTATAGCCCCTGTCTCCATGACGATACCGTCCTGCAGCCTGTTGATGATACTGGACTTACCTACACCGCTCGGACCCGCAACCGTTGTTGTCTTGTGTGTAAGCACGGCACGGATATCCTCCATGCCCTCGCCCTCTGAGGCGCTTACGAAGAGTACCCTGCAGCCGCAGCCCTCATATGCCCTTCTTATCTCCGCCTTCTCCTCTTCACCGGCTATATCCTGCTTATTGAACACTATCACACAGGGCAGCTCCTTCTGCCTCATCATGATAAGGAATCTGTCTAAAAGGTTGAAATTCGGGTCGGGTCTGGCTATGGCGAATATGATCATCGCCTGATCCACATTGGCTACATTGGGGCGTATAATCTCACTCCTTCTGGGAAGTATATCGATTATGTTCCCTTCATGTGCCTCTTCGTCAAGTATCTCCATATCCACATCATCCCCCACAAGAGGCTTGATGCCCTGCTTTCTGAAGATTCCCTTTGCCTTACACTGATAAATATGGCTTCCATTATGTACATAATAGAAGCCGCCTATACCTCTGATGATCTTACCCTGCATTAATCCCTCATGATATCAATATGATCCTAAGTCCTACTCCTTAGTGAATTCAACGGTACGTGTTATGGTCCTCTCCTCCGTAATGGACGGTATGTCTATCACATTGCCGTTCTCATCCGTAGTCGTAGAGCCGGGGATAGTAACCTTATATATGATACTTACGATGCCCGAACTGCTGTCAGCTATTCCCGATATGTTCATGGACACCGGAAAATTGGATGTGGTCTCTCTCTTAAGCTCCACGCCCGCTGTCGTAGTCAGTATAACCGTTGCCTCCGTACCGCTTGAATAATCTCCGTCCTCCACCGCAGGACTCTCTATATTGCCGATATAGCTGTAGGTAACAGTCCCTACTCCTATGCTTAGCTTCATATCTATGGTCGTACCGGCATCCACGGCCGAATTCTCCGTATAGCTCTGATAGCATATCTTACCTGTCAGATTCTCATCCGGATTCGTAGTCTCTTCTATGCTTCCTGCCTGCAATCCGTTCTCTATCAGAAGCGCCGTCGCATCCATGGGATCAAGTCCTATAAGGTTCGGTACATGCACCTTAGAGGCGCTCGCACCCGTACTTACGCTTAGTATCACGGTACTGTTGCGGTCTATGACGACACCCGCTGCCGGCATCTGATCCACTACATTGCCCTTGGCTACGGAATCACTGGGAACCTCGGCCTTCTCCACCTCCAGTCCCTCCTTATTAAGCGTAGCCACTGCCTCGGCATAGGTCATTCCTATAACCTGAGGTACGGCAACCTGACTCTCTGATATTTCGGGCTGTTCCTGTGTGACTGCACCGGTTATATCGGTAGTTGCAGCCACCTCGCCCTCTCCTGAGTTCTTATTAAAATCGAATATTCCGAAGGCTCTGCCGACTATGGCTATGATCACCAGTCCTATGATGATCGCTGCGATCACTGCCATTACCGTAGTTATCTTATCACCCTTATCACTTATCTTACTGTTCTTGGAGGATGAGCCTCCCTTGGAATTCCTCTTATCATCTATATAATCCGGGCGCTTACTGCTTCCCTTCTTCTTATTACTCTGGCTTGTGCTCCTGCTCTTATTCTTATTACCTGAGCCTGAGGAAGAGGTGCTCTTTTTGGCTGAAGGCTTCTCACTTACGCCCCTGTCCGGTGTGTCCTTGTTCACTCTGACAGAATACTCATCCTCATATTCCTCTCTTACCCTTACTCTGCTCTTAACCTCATCAAGCTCATCATCTGATATGGCTCTGGTGGCACCGTCCTCATCGCCGTCATTAAGCTTGACAAAGTCTATATCCGGAGTCATTAAGGACCTCTTAAGGTCATCTATTAACTCCTGCATATTCTGATATCTTCTGTCAGGACTCTTCTGGGTACACTTAAGGACTATCTGCTCTACACTGATAGGTATATCTCCCACATAATTCCTTGGGCTTGGCATAGGCTCCTGTATATGCTTGATGGCTATTGCCACGGTAGTCTCCCCGTTAAAAGGCACACGCCCCGTAAGCATCTCAAAAAGGGTGATACCCAGAGAATATATGTCACTCTTCTCATCCGAATATCCGCCTCTTGCCTGCTCCGGAGATGTGTAATGTACGCTTCCCATGACATTAGAGGTGATGGTATTGCTGCTTACAGCCTTGGCTATACCGAAGTCTGTCACCTTCACCTTACCATCCCTGCTTATCATTATATTCTGAGGCTTGATATCCCTGTGGATGATATGATTGTTATGGGCTGCTTCTATACCCATTGATACCTGTATGGCTATACTTGTGGCTTCTTTAACGGAAAGTCTGGACTTCTTCTCTATATATTTCTTAAGGGTAATCCCCTCAACAAGCTCCATCACTATATACTGTGTGCCGCCCTCTTCGCCCACATCATATACATTGACGATATTGGGGTGCATCATGCCTGCTGCCGCCTGAGCCTCGGCACGGAATTTGGACACAAAATTAGCGTTCTCCGAGAATTCCTGCTTCAGTACCTTAACAGCCACAGGCCTGTTAAGCTTGTGGTCCTTTGCCTTATATACGTCCGACATACCGCCGGTTCCGATTTTCTCAAGGATCTCATATCGATCCCCTAACATCATTCCGATCTTGATCATCTATAATCCTCTTAAGCCTGCGGTTGTATGAGCACCACGGCTATATTGTCTTTGCCGCCGTTATTATTGGCAGCATTGACTAGACTTTCTGCTTTCTCAACAAGGTCTCTCTGTCCGTGAAGTATCATACGGATCTCTTCGTCCTCTATCATATTGGTCAGCCCGTCAGAGCACATAAGCACTATGTCTCCCTGCTTAAGCTGTACCTGAAAGAAGTCAACCTCTATCTCATCCTCGGCTCCTACCGCTCTGGTGATTATATTCTTATCCGGATGGGATCTTGCCTGCTCGCGCTTAAGTCCGCCCATCCTTACCATCTCTTCCACAAGGGAATGGTCTCTTGTGATCTGCCTGATCTCTCTGGGGCCTACCACATAGAGCCGGCTGTCTCCCACATTGGCTACATACATGGTATCTCCGTCAAGAGTAGCCGCAACTACGGTCGTACCCATACCGTTTAGAGCCTCGTCCTCCTCGGAACGCCTCCTTACTACATCATTGGCACGACGAATAGCCTTCTCCAATACCGGAACCGCTTCCGTATCCGAAGAAGACTCAACAGCCTCCACTATTGTCTCTATTGCACACTTGGATGCATAGTCACCGGCCTTATGGCCGCCCATTCCATCAGCTACGAGGAAAAGATTCGGCAGAGGTCCTACCGGCATCTCGGACGTATATACATAGTCCTGATTCATCTTTCTCTTCTTGCCGATGTCTGTTATGGAAAAGGTCTTAATCATAATCTGTCTTATTCATGCGTCTGTGTCGCAATTGTCCGCAGGATGCATTGATATCCTGCCCCATTTCTCTTCTAATAGTAACATTATTTGCGTTTTTTTCAAGTTTATTTTTGAAAGCCTCTATACTGGCACGGTCTCCGCGCTTATAGCTCCGCTCCTTAACCGCATTGACGGGTATAAGGTTGATATGCGCGCCTATCTCATGTGCTATCCTGCCAAGGCTGACTGCTTCCTCCACCGAATCATTGACTCCGGCTATCAGGCTATACTCAAGGCTTATGCGTCTGCCTGTCCTGTCCGCATAGTATATACATGCCTTCTTAAGCTCATCTATCGTATATTCGTTGGATATGGGCATGATCTCCCTTCTCTTCTCATCCGTCACGGCATGAAGCGACAGCGCAAGCGTAAGCGTCAGGTGCTCATCCGCAAGCCTGTATATATTGGGTACTATACCGCAGGTAGATACAGTCACGTTTCTCCCCGATATGTTAAGCCCGCCTTCATCCACAAGAAGCTTATAGAAGCGTATAAGGTTATCATAATTATCCAGAGGCTCGCCTGTGCCCATTACGACCACATTGGATACTCTTTCGCCCGTATCCCTTTCTATGGCATATATCTGCTCAAGCATCTCCGACGGGGCAAGGGATCTGACCAGACCGTCCAGAGTCGAGGCGCAGAAGCGGCACCCCATCCTGCAACCCACCTGAGATGATATGCACACGCTGTTCCCGTGCTTATACCTCATCAGCACGCTCTCCACAAGATTCTCATCAGGCAGGGCGAAGAGGTATTTTCTCGTACCGTCTATATCGGATATATATCTCTCCACCTGCTTAAGTATGGTAAGAGGCTGTTCCTCCTTAAGCTTGGCTCTAAGCCTTTTGGAGATATCCGTCATATTATCATAGTCGGTTACATGCCTTGCATGCATCCATTCAAAAAGCTGCTTCTCCCTGTATGCCGGCTCACCGTAGCCTGCCAACAGTTTCTTAAGTTCATCATGATCCAGAGATTTAATATCCATAATCCCGATCCGGACATCCGGTCCAATCACACATTATCTTCTGTTAAGTACGGCTATATAGAAGCCGTCATGATCCCCTGATAAGTACAGTTGCTTCTCTTTAATAAGCTCATACTCTCCCGTATCAAGGATATAGCGGGTATTGCAGTCATTCTCCGCCTTCCGCATGGTACAGGTAGAGAAGACTAATCTTCCGCCCCTTTTCACATACCTTACCGCATTATCCAGTATTCGCCTCTGAAGGGCGACTATACTCTGAAGACCTTCAACCGTTACATTATACTTAATGTCAGGCTTACGTCCCATTACACCCAGTCCTGAGCACGGAACATCGGCTATGACCACATCATATGCCTGTTCCTTGCTTTCATCATATTCCGTCGCATCCCATATGCCCGTACTTACGCGGTCTTCATATCCCAGCCGGTGTATATTGTCATCTATGAGAGCTCTCTTACCTTCACTTACATCAAGGCTTCTTACTCCGGCATCCACTCCGTATCTTATGCACTTGGACACGGCGTGCATGGTCTTGCCTCCCGGCGCCGCGCACATATCAAGCACACTTATCCTCTTACCGGCATATTCATCCAGGCCTGCCAACTCACACACCATCATACTGCTTATATCCTGTATGGTGATATGCCCCTCCGTAAAATATGACATGTGTGTCACTTTATCGGCATCCATAATTCTTACGGCATAGCCTATATCATGGATATCTTCCGGTACCTTACTCTCATATGTCCCGGCATCCCCTACAAGCACAGTCCTTATCTTATCTATGGTATCCCTGTCAAGGCTCTCATCTATCCTTACCCATACTCCCCTGTCAGCCACAAGTGATGCCTTAAGTATATCCTCAGTTTTCTCTCTGCCGTAATCCTTTACAAGCTCCCTGACTATGACCTCAGGACAGGACCATTTAATGCTGCTTACCCTGATATAGTCTCCGTCCTTACCCTCCTTGGGTTCCGGAACAGAGTCCTTATGGCCGGCGATGGCTCTTAACACTCCGTTGACAAAGCCCGACAGACCGCCCAAACCTCTTTTCCTCACAAGCTTTACCGCCTCATTGCAGGCCGCACTGTCCGGCACTCTGTCCATATACAGTATCTGATAGGTACTCATTCTGATAAGCTCTCTTACAAGCGGCTTCATCTTCGCCACAGGGGTCTTGGAATACATATCTATGATATGATCAAGCCTTATCCTGTATTCCATGCTTCCGTTTACAAGCCTTTTAAGAAAGCTCTTGTCCCTGTCAGGCAGATAATCATACTTATCAAGCACGGATCTAAGAAGCCTACTGCTCCTGCCGTCTCCCTCAGACATGTCAAGCAGCACATCAAGCGCAAGCTCTCTTATATTGATCCCGTTATTGTCTCTTGTCTTATTCTTATGTGGTCTTACCGCATCCTTCATATGTAAGCCTGTCTCTTAAGCCTTATCCAAGTATATCTCCGGGCTTTATGGCGTATCCTAAGAGGAACGCACCGGTCTCCATCCTCTTCTTACCCTCGAGCTGAAGTGACTTGATGACCAGACAGCCCTTGCCCGTAGCTACGTATATTCCGGTCTTATCCGCCTTAAGCACAGTTCCCGGTGTCCTGCCTTCATCACAGGTATCCGTATCGGCTTCCCATATCTTAAGCAGCTTACCTCCAGTATACGTATATGTGCACGGCCATGAGTTAAGGCCTCTGACGTATCTCTCTATCTTGTCCGCTTCATCGCTCCACTCGATCCTGCCCATATCCTTAGACAGCATCCCTACATGGGTTGCCATGCTCTCATCCTGCTTAACAGGTGTTATCTCGCCATTCTTAATGGCATCAAGCGCTTCGACCACAGCTTCGCCTCCAAGTACGGCAAGCTTATCAAAAAGACCTACGCCTGTCTCCTTGGGATCTATGGTCAGTCTCTTTTGCAGAAGGATATCTCCGGTATCCACACCTTTATCCATCTGCATTATGGTGATACCTGTCTCCTTCTCACCGTTTAAGATACACCACTGAATGGGTGCCGCTCCTCTGTACTTGGGCAGAAGCGATGCATGGATATTGATACAGCCGTACTTCGGTATATCAAGTATCTCCTGCGAGAGTATCTGGCCGAATGCGGCCACCACATACACATCCGCAGCTATGCTCTTAAGCCTGGCCACATTCTCAGCATCCCTTATCCTTACAGGCTGGAATACCTCTATACCGTGTGCCAGCGCTTCCTCCTTAACAGGGCAGTAAGACACTTCCTTACCTCTGCCTCTTACCTTATCCGGCTGAGTGACAACAAGCTTCACATTATGTCCTGCCTCTATAACAGACTTAAGGGCTCCCACAGCGAAGTCGGGAGTCCCCATATATACTATATCCATATCCACCTCATATCCGGCTTATTCTGCTTCGGTTTCCTCCTTAAGCTCGGAATTGTCCACAAGCTCGCCTATAACCTTCTCGGTATACATATGTCCGTCGAGATGCTCAAGCTCATGGCATATGGCTCTTGCCAGAAGCTCCGTGCCCTCGATCTCCTTAAGCTCCATCTGTTCATTGCAGTATACCGCTTTGACATAGTCAGGTCTTGTCACCTTACCGCTTACGCCCGGTACCGACAGACAGCCTTCATATCCTGTCTGTTCACCGCTGCTCTCAACTATCCTTGGGTTGATCATGACTATGGGATCCTCTCCCGTCACATCTATGACCACTATCCTCTTAAGTATACCCACCTGAGGAGCTGCCAGTCCCACACCGTTTGCTTCATACATGGTATCAAGCATATCTCCTATGAGTTCAAGTGTCCTCGGCGTTACCTCTTTTACTTCCTTACATACCTTTTCCAGTACCGGATCTCCCTGAATTCTGATCTGTCTAAGTGCCATTTAAATCTCCCTTATCAAAAAGGACTCATGGGGTTAAGATCGAAGGTGACAAGCACTCTCTTGGATGCTCCCGCATCCTTATCCCTGTCGATCCAATCCTCCATTGCATCCTTAAGCCTTATGAGTGCGTCCTTATCCCCACTCTTAACATAGAACACATATCTGTAATAATCGTTGACCTTCCCTATTCCCGCTTTGCCGGGGCCCACGAGAGTGATATCCTCACCGCCTGCCCTGCATATGGCTGACAACTTCATGGCCTGCATACAGGTCTCATCATTATCCCTGCCGCTTATGAGCACCGCCATTATATTAAGCACCGGAGGGTATCCGGATATCTCTCTGTAGAGGATCTCCTCTTCATAGAAAGCTTCGTAATCCTGATCCGCCGCCTTAACTATACTGTAATTATCCGGCTGATAGGTCTGTATCACCACTTCCCCCGGGTGTGTACCGCGCCCTGCCCTTCCCGCAGCCTGCGTAAGGAGCTCGAAGGTCCTCTCTCCCGATCTGTAATCTCCGCCTGCAAGTCCTATGTCAGCGGCGAGTATTCCCACAAGGGTTACACTCGGAAAATCATGCCCCTTCACGATCA
>DGII01000058.1 GCA_002393095.1 Lachnospiraceae bacterium UBA3826
TGATCTTCATCGCTTTCGCATTCGGATGCAATATCGGCTGCTCGGTCATTGTAGCAGGTTACTTCGGAGCAAAGGATAATGCAAGCCTTAAGACAACTGTATACACTGCACTAATAGCAAGCGGAGCACTCTGTCTCATGCTGATGGTCATGGGAGCTATAGGCTGTGATGCGCTGCTTTCTCTGATCAATACACCGTTGGAGGTGTTCGCTGATTCGAGACTCTACCTTAATATATATATTCTGGGACTTCCCTTTGTATTCTATTATAATATAGCAACCGGCATATTCTCGGCGATGGGTGATTCCAAGACACCGTTCGTATTCCTTGCGGCTTCGTCAAGCGCCAACATCGCCATGGATATATGGTTCGTTACAGGCTTTCATATGGGAGTTGCCGGCGTCGCATGGGCCACCTTCATATGTCAGGGTATAAGCTGTGTATTGGCTCTGTTCGTGGTGTTAAGGCGGCTTGCCGGTATTCCGGTAACAGGGAAAACAACTGTTTTCTCCGTTCATATACTGCGCAAGCTGGCTGTCATTGCCGTGCCGAGCATCCTTCAGCAGAGCTTCATCTCTATCGGCAATATCATCATACAGGGTGTGATCAACAGCTTCGGTCCCGGTGTAATGGCAGGCTATTCGGCGGCGATCAAGCTTAATAATCTGGTGATCACATCTTTTACCACACTGGGCAACGGAATATCGAATTATGCGGCGCAGAATATCGGTGCAGGCAGATTATCGCGGATAAGACCGGGCTTCAAAGCCGGTATCAAGATGGTGTGGATGCTTGGTATACCGCTTGCAGCGGCATATTTCTTCCTGTGGAGGATATTCCTTGGCTTCTTCATGAGCGATCCGTCCGATATAGCGCTGGATACCGGTAAGATGCTGTTACGGATACTGTCTCCCTTCTATATAGTAGTATCATCAAAGCTGGTGGCGGACGGTATTCTGCGCGGAGCAGGGATGATGGGACGATTCATGGTCGCTACCTTCACCGATCTGATCTTAAGAGTAATACTTGCGATTGTGCTGTCAGGAACAACTCTTGGCGTAACCGGTATATGGTGTGCATGGCCTATCGGTTGGACGATCGCCACGATCATATCGCTGCTTGCCTACCGTTCGGGAGAATGGTATAAGACGCGAGCTTAGAATAAGGGGCTGTCGCATTAATTAGTGCGGCAGCCCTGTTTTAATGAATACTCATTTGTTAAGTGCTATGCACATCATCCGTAAGACGATGCAGATAGTCGTTGCATGTTTCCACTATGTCGGCAGGAGCTTTCTCTATAAACTTTGCTCCTCCTCCCGCCAAATCCACTGTGCGAACCTGATTACTTTTATATCTTTCATATAACCCTCGCCTCAAATCATAACCCTGTGATTGTTCATTATAAGCCTTATATCATATGTATATTTGGGATGAGGAGAAGTACCCTCTTATAAGAAGAGATGATTTGTCAGATGATCCTGTCATATACATTCCATCATCCATACCTACCGACAATACTTCATATGGTTTGCCGGATTCATCCAATATACCTATTCCATTCCTGAATAATTCTCTCGAACCCTCTACAACAACCGCTGTATTATCATCAACGGCCATAGTCTTCAGAACACTACATATTGTCATATCTTATCATCTCCTTTCTTTACCCTTATTCTATCTTGATACCATTGAAGAGCTTTTTGAGTCTGTAAGACCTCCACCTGCGTCAATTTCAAAATCTCTGCATTTTTTAATAAATACTCCTGTGCTTCTATCTCACACTCATAGGCATTGATCACAGTTCCATCTATCTTTCCGCTCCTGAATTGTTGTATGTGATACAATTCTTCATATACAGCAGATCTGGATGGTTTTCTCTCCATCGCTTCTCCTTTCATTTTACAACAATTGTTAATAAAAAAATAGTGGAATTAAGCACGCTTTGTATAAGAATTGGCTTAGATGCGCCGATTATTAATACTTCCCTTTTGTGCTTGAAATGAATATAGCATATACCCGATGCGTACGCAAGGAAAACGTGGATTTTTATTCAGACCGGTACAGGTGTAATAATACCACCTTGAAAAAGGCATGATCCGGTGTGTAAGATTGATTTTTTTCCTGCCGTATGCTACAGTAGACAGGCTGATCATACCACTTTTAAGGATGAACATATGAGATTACGACACATTAAAGGCGCAGAAGAACTGATAGCCTGCAACAGATTCGTAGTGCAGGACCCTAAGGCAATGCGCGGAAGCTGGCACGATGCATTCCCCGGCAGAACCGCCGGACAGACTGAAGAGCATACACCCGGACAGACTGAGGATAAAGCCGCCACACAAAATGCAGATAAGGCTTCTCACCCACTGTATATAGAAGTCGGCACAGGCAAGGGGCGCTTCATCACGGAGCTTGCCGCTGCCAATCCCGATATAGATTATATAGGTATAGAGAATCATTCAAGCGTGCTGCTTAAGGCAGTTAAGAAATTAGAGGATAGAGAGCTTCCCAACTTAAGATTCATCCTTATGGATGCAATCACTATAGAGGAAGTATTCGCTCCGGGAGAGGTGGACAGGATATACCTTAATTTCTCTGACCCATGGCCCAAGGACAGACATGCCAAGAGACGCCTGCCGTCCAGACAGTTCTTGGCAAGGTTTCATGAGATACTGTGTGATGAAGGTACCATTGAATTCAAGACCGATAACAGGGTACTCTTCGATTTTGCCTTAGAAGAGCTTAAGTTCAGTGACTTCGAGCTGATAGATAAGACCTATGATCTGCATAATGATGAGAAGATGAATGCAGGTAATATAATGACAGAATACGAGGAGCGCTTCTCTTCTATCGGGAATCCTATATGTAAGTATGTGATAAAAAGAAGGTAGATAAAAAGCCGGCGATCAACGCCGGCTTTAATATATACATACTGTCATCTCTATCCCAGAAGCTGTGCGAATTCCTCCTCAGGAAGGGGCTTATAGAAGTAATACCCCTGTATGTAATCACATCCGCAATCACGAAGGAAATCAAGCTGTTCCTTGGTCTCCACTCCCTCTGCTATAACCGTGGCACCTAAGGCATGTGATAATTCTATGGTTGATTTGATTATTATCTCAGCTTTATTCTGAATACCTATCTTGCGTATGAATCCCATGTCAAGCTTCACTATATCGAATGAGAAATTCTCAAGTGTAGACAGGGATGACATACCGCTGCCGTAATCGTCCAGGAGTATCTTAACGCCCAGATCCTTGAACCTGTTAAGGTAGTCGCTGGCATTTTTCTCAAGGTCTGCATAAGCAGACTCAGTGACCTCTATCCTGACATAATCCGTAGCAAAAGAGGTATTGCTATATACATCCACCAGATGATCCATAAGAGATGTATTGTAGAAGTCTATACGCGAGAGATTGACCGCACAGGGAACAATCAGCTTACAGTCCCTCGCTCTGGTCTGATTAAACTCAAGTATCCTGTCCACCATGAACCTGTCAAGAACGGATATCTGCCCGCCACTCTCAAAAGCCGGTATGAACTCACCGGGTGATATCATACCCAGCTTACCATGCTTCCATCTGACAAGTGCCTCGACGCTTGCTATCTGTCCTGTCTTCGCACTGACTATTCCCTGATAGTACGCCTTGAATTCACCAAGCTCCAGCGCTTTATTCATATCGGATATGAGCACTCTCTGCTTGACATAGTTGACACGAACGTCATCATTATATACCACATGCGAGCGTCCCGCATTGTCAAGTCCGGACTTCTCCGCAAGCTTGGCTCTGTCCACCATCTTGCCCACAGAGACATCCCTTCCGTTAATGCGGTATATTCCGCATCTTATAGTGAAATCATATTGCTTGAAGCCCTCATTATATGTCTGATTGGTCAGGCTTAAGAGGGCATGCTCACTCAGGAATTCATCTTTGGTTATAAGGACAAAATGGTCATTCTCCAGCCTGCCCATTATGACAGGCTTAAGCAACGTCCTTAAAATATCTCTTGTCTGGAATATCACCATATCTCCGCTCTGCTCGCCGAACAGGTCGTTAATGGCTTTGAAGCCCTTGATATTGGTATATACCAGAGAGTAGTGTTCTTTATCAATAGGAAGCTCTTCCAGTATCCTCTCGGCATTCTCTATGAATCCGAGCCTTGCATACTCATCCGTCATCCAGTCGTGGTCAACGGCAGAGGATATATCATAGACGAATCCAATAAGCACATTCTCCTTGTCAGGATGGGCAAAAAACTTATAGCACTTGGACTTTCTCTCTCCTACGAAGGTCATATGAACAGTGCGGACAAAGCTTCCCCTCTCCTTGATCTCCGCCAGGATATTATCAAGTCTTAATTGCTCCCTGTAAGGCTCCTGCTCCTCACTTACCACAAAATCATACAGAAGATCCCTAAACTTTGATAAGGTCTTGGGCGGCAGCTCCTCCGACGGTATGCTTTCATATACGGAGCCGGCCCTCTTCTTCTCATATACGTGATAAAACCATATGGAGTCATCATCTACATTGACTCCGAAGACACAATCGTAGCCATTGGCCATCACCATATCCCATACATAACCGTCAACAGGCTTGGTCTCTTCGATATTATTATCTCCCAATGCATTTCCCTCCGCTTCCCTGCGTCTGCTATAGTAACCCCTGTTCCAACTTTAACACACAGATTGACATCACACAATGCCTATTGCCTTAAGCAACAGTGCTATAAGCATCACAGGTGCCACATACTTGATCATGATCACATACAGGCCTCTCCTGCCGAATTTTTCACCGTTTCTGGTGATCTCTGCCGTGATGTATTCAGGCTTAAGTATCCATCCAACCAGTATACATGTACCGATGGCTACAACCGGCATGAGCAGGTTATTGCTCACATAATCCATAATGTCAAGAACCTGTGCTATGGCACCGTTCGGAAGTGTTATCTCGAAGTAGAACTTGTTATATCCAAGACATACCACTATACCAAGTACTAAAGCGATGAAGCCCTCCACTAAAGTAGCATGCTTCCTCTCCATATGGAAGCCGTCCATGAAGCTTGATACTATTGCTTCCAGAATCGACACGGCACTTGTGGTAGCTGCGAAGAGCACCATTGCGAAGAACAGACATCCTATCACATTACCCATCCTACCCATCTGAAGGAATACCTTGGGAAGAGATACGAACATAAGTCCGGGACCGGATGCCTGCATTCCTTCCCTGCCCATGAAGACATATACGGCAGGTATGATCATGACACCTGCAAGGAAAGCGATACCCGTGTCGAACACCTCTATCTGACCTACAGACTTGGACAGATTGATATCATCCTTCATATAAGAGCCGTAAGCTATCATGATACCCATAGCCACACTTAAGCTGTAGAACAACTGTCCCATGGCATCCATCGTGGTAGAGAATACATTCTGGAATGTCACAGTCCCCGCTTCGGGTATGAAGAGTATCTTAAGTCCCTCCATTCCGCTTCTTGTAACTCCCGCATCATCCGTGTGTGATATGGTAAGCGAATAGATCGATATGAACAGTATGAGTACCACCAGTAAAGGCATGATGATCTTAGAGAATTTCTCTATGCCCTTGTCTACACCGCCCAGTACGACCACCATGGTAAGGAACAAGAACACTATCATCATACCTATGGGTGTGGAAGTATCAGTAATGAATTCGGTAAAAAATCCGTCCTCGGCAGCCTGCGCACCGGCACCTGTTAAGAATGCGAGGAAGTACTTGACTACCCATCCGCCGATGACACAATAGTACGGCATTATCATCATGGGCACTATGCAGGCCAGTATACCGAGAGGCTTCCATTTTCTGTTAAGAACTCCGTATGCGGTAAGAGGACTCTGCTTACTCTTCCTTCCTATTGCAACCTCTGTGATAAGCAGCGTAAAGCCGAAAGTCAGTGCAAGGATCAGATAGATCATTAGGAACAGACCTCCGCCGTCTCTGGCCGCTAAGTATGGGAACCTCCATATATTGCCAAGTCCAACAGCACTGCCCGCAGCAGCAAGAACAAATCCGATAGAACCTGTAAATAAATTTCTTTCTTTCTTATTCATAAGATAACCCCCTCAGTTGTTAGAATACTCCGTCCACTCACATATCATCACATAGTACAGTGTATCTGCGTTCCCTATAGCCGACTCACACAGGGCACATGGTATGGCAGATAGAATGTAAGTATATCTATCATACTAGAAAACCTCAACAAATACAACCTTGAAACACCTCTGAAGAATAACAAAAGACTTGAAAAAAGTCTTTTCCTCGACTATTATGTGTTGTGGAAAAATATCGCTTCGCACGGGTGCCTGACACCCGCTTCGGATGTATAAGACCATATGTGTCATCAAGACATAAGGAAAAAATGGACAGAAACTATCATACACACACACCCAGATGCAAGCATGCATCCGGTTTGGAAAGAGAATATATAGAAGCTGCTATAGCCAAGGGCTTCACGGAGCTTGGCTTCTCGGATCATGTACCGCAGCCATATCCCGATGGCTTCACATCGGGCATAAGAATGGATATGGATGAGCTTTTCGACTACACAGAGACACTTATATCTCTGCGAGAGGAATATAAGGACAGGATCAAGCTCCTCATAGGCTATGAGGTTGAGTATTCCCTTGCTTATTTTGACAAGCTGTTAAAGGAACTAAGAAGATATCCTCTCGATTACATCATTCAGGGTCAGCATTTTGCACCGGACGAAGTCAATGGCTTCTATGTGGGCTATCCCACGGATGAAGAGGAGAAGCTTAAAGCCTATGTGGATGTCACGATAAAGGGCATGAAGACCGGAATGTTCTCATATCTGGCCCATCCCGACCTGATCAATTACACCGGTGATGATGATACATATAGGCGACACATGTGTCAGCTTATTGCCACATCCATAGATCTTAAGATTCCGCTTGAGGTTAATTTTCTTGGCTTTACCGATGGACGCAACTATCCGTGCGACAGATTCTTCTCACTGGCATCGGAGATGGGTGCAAGCTTCATACTCGGCTGCGATGCCCACAACCCCGGACAGTTGCAGGTCCCTTCCGATATAGCAGGTCTGCCGGAGTTCCTTGAGCGCCATCACATATGCTATGATCAGACACTTAAGCTTGGTCTGCTTTAGATCAGGCAATATTATAATATAGAGGTACTACAATGAATAAAGACAGATTAAAACCGATGCTTTTCAGCACAATCAAGCACTACAATATGCAGCAGTTCGGCACTGATGTCATATCCGGCATAATAGTCGCCATAATCGCACTTCCCCTTTCAATCGCACTTGCCCTTGCATCAGGTGTCGGTCCGGAAGAGGGTCTGTATACTGCTATAGTTGCAGGCTTTATCATATCCTTTTTGGGTGGAAGCCGTGTACAGATAGCAGGTCCCACCGCTGCATTCGCAACCATCGTTGCCGGAATAGTGGCCAAGAACGGTATGGAAGGAATGATGCTTGCCACGATCATAGCAGGTATCATACTCATACTTATGGGACTGTTCAGATTAGGCGGTCTGATCAAGTTCATCCCATATACTATAACCACGGGCTTTACTGCCGGAATCGCAGTCACCATTGTCATCGGTCAGATCAAGGATTTCTTGGGGCTTATATATCCTGACGGAACTGTCACGATAGAGACTGTGGATAAATGTAAAGCAATTATTAATAATATCTCCACTGTCAATCCCTATGCTGTCCTTGTCGGTATGATCAGTCTGGTGATCCTGATAGTATGGCCGAAGGTAAGTGCCAAGATACCCGGTTCGCTTGTAGCCGTTATAGCCGGAATACTTCTTGTCAAATTGACCGGTCTTAATGTCAATACCATAGGTGATCTCTATACCATCAGAAGCGGACTGCCCACTTTACATGTACCGCATATATCAATGTCTGCTATAAGCACTGCCCTTCCCGATGGGTTCACCATAGCCATTCTTGCAGCGATAGAATCACTTCTCTCCTGTGTCGTGGCTGACAGTATGATCAATTCACATCATCGTTCCAATATGGAGCTTATTGCGCAGGGCTGCGGTAATATAGGCTCGGCTCTTTTCGGCGGTATACCCGCGACAGGTGCCATAGCCAGAACCGCGGCTAATATCAAAAACGGCGGCCGTACTCCCGTAGCAGGTCTCATACACTCTGTCACTCTGATACTTGTGCTTGTGATACTCATGCCCTATGCCGCTCTTATTCCGATGCCTACTATAGCTGCCATACTTTTCATTGTGGCTTATAACATGTGCCAGTGGAGAACCTTCGTACATCTGTGCAGGACAGCGCCGAAAAGCGATATATTAGTGCTTGTGCTAACCTTCATACTGACTGTAGTATTCGATCTGGTGATCGCCATAGAGATCGGAATGCTCTTCGCGGTACTTCTGTTCATGAAGCGTATGAGCGACGAGTCCGGTGTGGTCGGCTGGAAATACTATGATCCCGAAGAGGACCCCGACGGAATGAACTTAAAGCCCCTTCCTCCGCAGGTAAGGGTATATGAGATATTCGGGCCCATGTTCTTCGGAAGCTCAGGTCAGATAGATACCATGAATTTCCGTGATGAGACCAAGGTCATCATCATCCGTATGAGAGGCGTACCGGCTCTTGACGCGACAGCAATGCACTCTCTTGAGAACTTCCAAGAACGCTGCAAGGAGCGTGGCATCACTCTGGTATTCTCACATGTGAATGAGCAGCCTATGAACACAATGCGCAAAAGCGGCTTCATACAAAAGGTCGGAGAGCTTAACTTCCGACCTCATATCGATGATGCAATTGAGTGGGCTAAGAGACTGATTGAGTAGAGTTACTATAATTTCTCTATCCACGAAAAGAATTTATCCAGCCCTTTATTCTCTTCTCTGCTCTCAAGAAACATTCCCGCCGTATACCATGAATGCGTA
>DGII01000132.1 GCA_002393095.1 Lachnospiraceae bacterium UBA3826
ACTTCAAGAAGTATGAGGGCAATGATGCAGGTAAGGCACTTGTTGCTGCAGGTCCCAAGCTTTGATCTTAAGTCTTAACTGACTTGAAATTGTAATTACAGGCGAGTCCTTCGGGACTCGTCTTTTATATTTGACAAATATCGTATTATTGTATACAATAATATCTAAAGTGCAATCCGGTATTATATCGGGTGGGTTGTATACATTGATATGCTGCCTTGAGATATAAAAATGATATATATTGTGTGGCACAAAGCAGGTGCAGGAAAGGAATGATATATTCAGATGAACAGCGAATTTAAAGGCTTTGAGAATAGGCCCGTCACAATGAATGAGAATAATAATCTGCTTCAGATAGAGGAGCATATGTATATATTGGACGATGTTGAGAAGCCCAATGTATTCCGGAATATGTTCCCGTATTCTGAGATTCCCAAGATACCCTTTAATGACAGGATCGTTCCTCATCATATGCCTAAGGATATATGGATCACCGATACTACATTCAGAGACGGACAGCAGTCCAGAGCTCCGTATTCTACCGAGCAGATTGTCAGAATATATGATTATCTGCACAGGCTTGGTGGTCCCAACGGCATGATCAGGGCTTCGGAGTTCTTCCTTTACAGTAAGAAGGACAGGGATGCTGTCGTTAAGTGTATGGAGAGAGGCTATAAGTTCCCGGAGGTCACAAGCTGGATCAGAGCAAGCAAGGAGGATTTCAAGCTTGTTAAGGAGCTTGGCATGCCGGAGACGGGTATACTTGTAAGCTGCTCTGATTATCACATCTTCCTTAAGCTTAAGATGAACAGAAGACAGGCTATGGATCACTATCTCAGCGTGGTAAGAGACTGTCTTGAAGAGGGAATAAGCGTCAGATGCCATCTGGAGGATATCACGAGAGCCGATATATACGGCTATGTTGTTCCCTTCTGCTTAGAGCTTATGAAGCTTATGGATGAGTATAAGATACCCATTAAGATAAGAGCCTGTGATACCATGGGCTATGGTGTCAATTATCCCGGTGCGGTAATACCAAGATCCGTTCAGGGTATCATATATGCGATAAGGACTCATGCGGGTGTACCCTGTGAGTTGATAGAATGGCATGGACATAATGACTTCTATAAAGCGGTTGTTAATTCCACAACCGCATGGCTCTATGGCTGTTCAGCGGTCAATACATCACTTTTTGGTATCGGTGAGAGAACGGGTAATACTCCGCTTGAAGCCATGGTTTTTGAATATGCGCAGCTTAAGGGCGATCTTAACGGTATGGATACTACAGTCATAACCGAGCTTGCGGAGTATTATGAGAAGGAGATAGGCTATCAGATACCTCCCCGTACTCCTTTTGTCGGCAAGAACTTCAATGTCACTAGAGCCGGAGTGCATGCGGACGGGCTGCTTAAGAATGAGGAGATATATAATATCTTCGATACCGAGAAGTTCCTTAATCGTCCTGTACTGTGTGCGGTATCCAACACATCGGGACTTGCGGGCATAGCACACTGGATCAACTCATATTATAAGCTGCCTGACGAAAGTAAGCTTGATAAGAATGATCCCTTGGTAATAGCCGTTAAGGAATGGGTCGATGCGGAATATGAAGGCGGACGTGTAACGGTTCTTACGGACAGCGAGCTTATAGAAGTGATCACCCAAAAGTGCTCTGAGCTTAACAGAGAGATGTTCACAAAATGATCTGACGATACAGCATAGATCAGATAATATTTAAGCACGGGATTTCGTGACTGATACACAGATGTTGCAGGGTATATGGAGGAGACTATGGATATCAAGGATGAAGTAACGGATAAATACAGTCTGAGAGGTCGCGTATATAATAAGATACGCGGTGACATATTGGAGGGCAGGTATAAGAATAACGACGAGCTGAGAGAGCTTGCCATAGGCGAGGAGCTTGGAGTATCGAGGACTCCGGTAAGAGAAGCCTTCCGTCAACTTGAACTGGAAGGACTCATTCGTATAGTGCCCAATAAGGGAGCATATGTTACCGGCATTACAGCCAAGGATGTGAAGGATATATATATGATCCGTTCCAAGCTTGAAGGGCTGGCGGCCAGATGGGCTACCACCAATATCACCGACGAGCAGATGTCGGAGATGGAAGAGAATATATATCTTACGGAATTTCATGCATCCAAGGGTCATCTTGATCAGATAGCAACCCTTGATAACCGCTTCCATGAGATATTGTATGAGGCATGCGGCAGCAAGCTCTTGGAGCACCAGCTTAGAGAGTATCATGAATATGTACAGAGAGTCAGACGCAAGACGCTTTCCGAGAATAAGCGCTCACTTGCATCTACAGGAGAGCATAAGCTTATAATGGAAGCCATCAAGTCGGGCGATGAGAATCAGGCAGAGAAGATGGCCAATAAGCATATTGAGAATGCATATAAGAATATTGTGAAGAACGGACTTAAGGAAAGCTATCCTGAGGTTTAGATTGGAGATAATGATAATATGGATAAGATTAAGATGACCACCCCTTTAGTTGAGATGGATGGGGATGAGATGACAAGGATACTGTGGCAGATGATACGGACTGAGCTCATTCTGCCTTATGTGGAGCTTAAGACGGAGTACTATGATCTCGGACTTAAGAATCGTAATGATACGGACGATCAGGTTACTGTGGACAGCGCCAATGCTACTCTTAAGTACGGTGTGGCCGTTAAGTGCGCCACCATCACGCCCAATGCCGCAAGAGTAGAAGAATACAATCTTAAGAAGATGTGGAAGAGTCCTAACGGAACCATAAGAGCCATGCTTGACGGCACTGTATTCAGAGCGCCTATCATAGTTAAAGGTATAGAGCCGTGTGTGCGTAACTGGGAGAAGCCGATCACTCTGGCCCGCCATGCCTACGGTGATGTATATAAAAATGTGGAGCTTGAGATTCCCGGTCCCGGTAAGGCTGAGATAGTATATACCGATCTGCTTGGCAAGGAGGTAAGAGAGACCATACATGAATTCGACGGTCCCGGAATAATACAGGGTATGCATAATACCGAGAAGTCTATCACATCCTTTGCAAGAGCCTGTCTTAAGTATGCCTGTGATACCAGGCAGGATATATGGTTTGCAACCAAGGATACCATATCCAAGAAGTATGATCACAGATTCAAGGATATATTTGCCGGCATATATGAAGCCGAATTCAAGGACAGATTCAAAGAGCTTGGAATAGAATATTTCTATACACTTATAGATGATGCGGTAGCCCGCGTTATGAAGAGCAAGGGAGGCTTTATCTGGGCCTGCAAGA
>DGII01000053.1 GCA_002393095.1 Lachnospiraceae bacterium UBA3826
TGGGTAAGTACCATCCTCATGGCGACAGCTCTATATATGATGCTTTGGTTGTTATGAGTCAGGATTTTAAGAAAGGACTTCCTCTTGTTGACGGTCATGGCAACTTCGGCAATATTGAGGGTGACGGAGCCGCTGCCATGCGATATACCGAGGCAAGGCTGCAAAAGGTCACTCAGATAGGACTGTTAGAGGATCTTGATAAGGATGTTGTGGATTTCGGTCCTAACTTTGATGAGACGGAGAAGGAGCCTTTAGTGTTGCCTTGCCGCTTCCCCAATCTTTTGGTGAACGGTACGGAGGGTATCGCTGTTGGTATGGCTACCAGTGTTCCTCCTCATAATCTGGGGGAAGTAATAGATGCCATGAAGGCGTATATGAAGGATGAGACCATTTCCACAAGAGCCCTTATGAAGTATTGTAAGGGTCCGGATTTCCCTACGGGCGGCATAGTGTCCAATAAGGATGAGCTGCCTGCCATATATGAGACAGGTATGGGCAAGATCAAGATAAGAGGCAAGGTAGAGACCGAGAAGGGCAAAAACGGTCATATTAATGTTGTCATAACCGAGATACCCTTTACCATGGTCGGAGCGAATATCACCAAGTTCTTGCAGGATGTGGCGGCTCTTGCGGATTCCAAGAAGGCTCCGGATATTGTGGACATATCCAACCAGTCCTCCAAAGAGGGCATAAGGATCGTCATCGAGCTTAAGAAGGATGCCAATGCAGATAATTTCATCAATCTTTTATATAAAAAGACAAGGCTTGAAGATACCTTCGGTGTCAATATGTTAGCAATCGCCGACGGACGCCCGGAGACCATGGGGCTTAAGAGAGTCCTCAAGGAGTGTGTTGATTTCCAGTACGAGCTTGCTACACGTAAGTACACCAATCTGCTTAAGAAGGAGCAGGATAAGAAGGAGATTCAGGAAGGTCTTATTAAGGCATGTAATGTTATAGACCTTATAATTGAGATATTAAGAGGAAGTAAGGATCGCAATATGGCCAAAGCCTGTCTGATAGAGGGTAAGACTGATGGCATTAATTTCAAGAGCAAGGAATCCAAGGTCATGGCGGGTACCTTGCAGTTTAGTGAGCCTCAGGCCAATGCCATCCTTGATATGCGTCTGTATAAGCTTATCGGCTTGGAGATAGATGCACTTATAAAGGAGCATGAAGAAACGGTAGCCAATATTTTCCGATATGAGGATATATTGGAGCGTAAGGATTCCATGGCTCAGGTCATCATGAACGATCTTGATGCCATTAAGAAGGAATTCTCCCGTCCCAGGAGAACCGTTATAGACAATCTTGAAGAAGCCGTTGTGGAAGAGGTCAAGATACCGGAGATGGATGTGGTATTTACCATGGATCGCTTCGGATATGCCAAGATCATAGATACCACTACGTATGAGCGTAATAAGGAAAGTGCGGACGAAGACTTCAAGTATATATGTATGTGTAAGAATACCGGTAAGATATGCCTCTTCACGGATATAGGCAATCTCCATACCTTCAAGGTATCCGAGCTTCCCATGGGCAAGCTTCGTGATAAGGGTGTGCCCATTGACAATGTAAGCAACTTCGATTCCTCCAAGGAAAGTATAATATCGGTTGCAAGCCAGAGCGAGCTCAATCTCTACAGAATGCTCTTTGTTACGAAGCAGTCTATGTGTAAGATAGTCGATGGCGGAGAATTCGATGTGGCCAAGAGGACTGTGGCTGCGACCAAGCTTTTGGATGGAGACAGCGTGGTATCGGTAGTGCCGCTTACAGACAGAAAATACATCACGATGCTTACGGAGAACGGCATGTATATAAGATTCCTGCTGGAAGAGATTCCGGAGAAGAAGAAGGTGGCCGTGGGCGTAAGATGCATGAAGCTGTCCGGTAATGATTATATTGACAAGGTATATTACACGGGAGAATTCGACGAGACTGAGATAGAAGCGGATGGTAAGAGAATTGCAGTCAACAGTCTTAAATTATCCAAGAGAGACGGTAAAGGAACGAAGCTTAAGTAATGAGAGTTATTGCGGGTACTGCAAGGTCCATGCCGCTTGTCGCACCTAAGGGAGATGGCACGCGACCTACAACAGACAGGATCAAAGAGACACTTTTTAATACAATACAGGCATATGTGCCTGATGCGGTATTTGTTGACCTTTTTGCCGGCAGTGGAGCTGTGGGCATAGAGGCTTTAAGCCGTGGAGCGAAGAAGGCGTTTTTTATAGACAATGCCAAAGATGCACTTGATTGTATCCGCAGGAACCTTGAATTTACCAAGCTTGCGGACAGAGCGGTCGTTATAGGACGCAGTGCTTACGACTCATTCTATGAGATAGATGAGAAGGCTGATGTAATATTTATCGACCCACCCTATGCACTTGGCGTCGAATCTGATATAATGCAATTGATAAGGGATAGAGGCTGTCTTAAGGAGGACGGTATCGTCATAATCGAGGCGGATATCGGTAATGACTTAAGCGGCATTGAACCCTTGGGCTTTAAGATATATAAGGAAAAGTTGTATAAGACCAATAAGCATGTGTTCTTTGAACAGGTATGATTTATGAAAAAAGCTATATATCCGGGCAGTTTCGACCCGTTGACATTCGGACATCTTGACATAATAAGAAGAGCAGCGGATATTTTTGATAACCTTACGGTGGGAGTGCTTGATAACCGAGCAAAAACACCATTGTTTTCGGTAGAAGAACGTGTTAATATACTTAAGGAAGCCACTAAGGATATGCCTAATGTTAAGGTGGAGTCTTTTTGCGGCTTGCTTGTTGAATATGCGAAGAATAACGGCTACCATGTATCCGTCAGGGGACTCAGGGCCATAACGGATTTTGAGTATGAGCTTCAGATCGCACAGACCAATAAGATGTTAAGCGGTGGGGAGCTGGATACGATGTTTTTAACATCAGACGTGGAATTCTCATACCTCAGTTCTTCAGGGGTCAAAGAGATAGCGAGCTTCGGAGGTGATATTAGTCACTGTGTTCCGGAATTTGTTGCGAAACTGGTATATGAAAAATATAACTTTAAGTGAGGGAGACAATGGCCAGTAATATTGAACAGATGATCGATGATATCGAGGAATATATTGATAGCTGTAAGTTCAAGAACTTCAGCAATTCCGTGATATTAGTCAATAAGGAAGAGATAGATATGCTGCTTTCGGATCTTCGTAAGGCTACGCCTAAGGAGATCAAGATGTATCAGAAGATCATCAGCAATAAAGAACAGATAATCGAAGAAGCCAAGATCAATGCACAGAAGCTTATAGACAAGACCAAAGCAGAGACGAGTGAGCTGATAAGCCAGCATGAGATCATGTTAAGAGCGTATGAGCAGGCAGACGAGGTAGTTGGTGATGCCATAGCCAGAGCTCAGGAGATCATGGATAATGCCACAATAGAAGCCAATGAGCTTAAGACTTCGGCAATGGCTTATACGGACTCGCTTCTTGCACAGGTGGAGGATGTGGTCGGTCATTATATGAGTCTGACCAATAATAAATACGATGAGATGATGGCTTCTCTTGCGGAATGCTATGATGTAGTCAAGTCCAACAGAGCTGAGCTTATACATACCGCTGTTGATGACACCGGACTTGATGTGGAGAATCTTCTCAACGAAAGTTCGCAGGCAGCGGAGGTCACCGGGGCAAGACTTGCCGGTCAGTCAGCTAACCGTCCCTCAAGAGACAGGAGTACGAATATTAAGGAACAGATACCGGATGAGCCTGTAGCATATGAAGCATTCGATGCACAGAGCAAGCCGCCTGTCACGACATCGCCCGAACCGGTGGGAGAGAAGAAGGAGAGTAAGCCTGATACGGATTCCGGTGATGATGATTTCATCAATCTTGATCTTATCTGATTTTGAGTATTAAGGGCTGTTGTATAACAGCCCTTTTGTTATAGAGGAGTATATGGATTATCTGTATAAAAGACACCCTAAGGGTACATATGAATATGCCGATTATAAGAAGAAGGTTGACATTGCCGTCATGCTTTTTCTGTTCGCACTGGCTCTTGGCTTGTATATCATAGGCAGAGTAGCTACCGGCAGCAACAGGAATATCCTTACGATAGTTGCGGTTCTTGGCCTGCTTCCAGCCTGCAAGATGGTAGTGGATGTCATAATGTGCTTTCGTGTTAAAAGCTGTGGGCAGGAGCTTAAGAGCAGGATCGATGCCTCTGTAGGCAAGCTGTACGGAATGTATAATATGTACTTCACCTCGTACAATAAGAATTATCTCATAGCTCATCTTGTGCTGTCCGGCAACTCTGTAATAGGACTGTGCACAGATAAGGTCTTTGATGAGAAAAGCTTTAAAGAGCACTTAGGGGAGCTGCTTATCAAGGAGGGTATTAAGGATGTGATGATCAAAGTATTTACCGATGATAAGAGATACATCACAAGACTTACAGAGCTTAATGAGGCAGAGGGGGCGGCAGGACATAATATCAGTCTTGAGACCCTGATTCGTAATGTTACACTGTAGTGCATGGAGTGAATCATAGTTATGCGAAGACAGGCATTGTCCGATAGAATTCTTATGCAGGTTGATAAGCCTGCAAGATATACAGGCGGTGAATATAACAGCGTTGTCAAGGATAAGAGCAGGATAGCTGTGAGATTTGTCATGTGTTTTCCCGATGTATACGAGATCGGCATGAGTCATCTCGGCATGCAGATATTATATGGGATGCTTAATACATATGATGATGTATGGTGTGAGAGGGTGTTCTCCCCGTGGACTGATCTTGACAGGATCATGAGGGATGAGAATATCCCCCTTTTTGCGCTTGAGAGCCAGGAACCGGTTAAAGACATGGATTTCCTGGGTATAACCCTGCAGTATGAGATGTGTTATACCAATATTCTTCAGATACTTGATCTGGCGGGTATTCCTTTTATGGCCGCAGACAGGACTTGGGATGATCCGATAGTCATAGGCGGCGGGCCGTGCAGTTATAACCCTGAGCCAATAAGCGACTTCTTCGATATGTTCTATATAGGAGAGGGTGAGACCAAGTACAGGGAGCTTATAGACCTGTATAAAGCCTGCAAAGAGGCAGGAGAAGACAGACACAGCTTCCTTGTGAAAGCTGCCGGACTTGGCGGTATATATGTGCCGATGCTATATGATGTAGCATACAATGAGGACGGAACGATATCATCCTTTAAGCCCAATACAGAGAATGTTCCGTCTGTCATTAAGAAGGAGATAGTTAAGGATATATCGGGTGCATATTATATTGAGAAGCCCATTGTTCCCTTTATAAAGGTTACACAGGACAGGGTAGTGCTTGAGATACAGAGAGGCTGTATAAGAGGCTGCAGGTTCTGTCAGGCGGGACAGCTTTACAGACCGGTAAGGGAGAGGGATGTTGAAAGCCTTAAGAAAAAGGCGCTGGAGCTTCTTAATAATACAGGGCAGGAGGAGATATCCCTAAGCTCATTAAGCTCAAGTGATTATAGCAAGCTTGAAGAGCTTGTTGACTTTCTGATAGATGAATGTAATGACAGAAGTGTCAATATATCCCTGCCTTCCCTGCGTATAGATAATTTCTCGGTGGATGCCATGAGTAAGGTGCAGGATGTGAAGAAGAGCTCAATTACATTCGCACCCGAAGCCGGCTCTCAGCATATGCGCGATGTGATCAATAAGGGTATTACCGAAGAACATATACTTAAGGGCGCAAGACTGGCCTTCGAAGCCGGCTGGACGAGAATCAAGCTGTATTTCATGCTGGGACTTCCGGGTGAGAGTAACGAAGATATTGAAGAGATCGCAGTGCTTTCTGACAAGATAGCAAGGGAATTCTTCGATGCGGTGCCTAAGGAGAAGAGGATCAACGGGCCCGTGCAGATAGTTACCAGTGCATCCTTCTTCGTACCCAAGCCCTTTACACCGTTCCAATGGGCGCCTCAGGATACCAAGGATTCCTTCAGAGAGAAGGCGTATATATTAAGACAGGCTGTAATGGCACAGCTTAACCAGAAGAGGATCAAATTTAACTGGCATGAGACGGACGTAAGTGTGCTTGAAGGAATACTGGCCAGAGGTGACCGTAAGCTTAATGCGGCCATTCTAAGGGCATATAAGAAGGGCTGCATGTATGACGCATGGAGTGATACATACAGGGATGATCTGTGGATGGAGAGCTTTGATGAATGCGGCATAGATATCTCCTTCTATACTACAAGAGCAAGAGGGCTTGATGAGATATTCCCATGGGATTTCATATTCTGCGGAGTGAACAAGGAATATCTTAAGTCAGAGTGGCTTCGCTCTAAAGAAGCCGTTGTCACGCCCAACTGTGCCGTTAAGTGCAACGGATGCGGGGCGGCAGCCTATGGTGTCGGGATATGCACTGAAAGAGGTTAAGTCATTGAACAGGGATAACAGGATTAAAGTACGGATAAAATTCTCGAAGCACGGTCCGGTGAAGTTTGTCGGGCATCTTGACTTCATGAGGTTTTTTCAGAAGGCCATACGGAGAGCCAAGATAGATATTGCATATTCCGAGGGCTTCTCGCCGCATCAGATCATGAGCTTTGCGACTGCGCTGGGCGTGGGAGTAGAGACGGACGGTGATTATCTGGATATCGAGGTTATGAGTACTCCGGATTGCGTCCGGATGAAGGATGAGCTTAATGCGGTCGTGGTGGATGGCGTTAGGATTGAGAATGTGACGGTTTTGCCGGATGGAACTCCTAATGCCATGAGCAGTGTGGCGGCTGCCGGCTATAAGCTCTACAGAAGGGACGGGCTTGACTTTAATGATGAGGTCATTGAGGCGGCAGACAGAGTGTTGAATTCAGATACACTTATAATCCGAAAGGAGAATAAGAAGGCTAAGAAAAAGGGCAGAGCCATAGAAGGCGTCAATGATGTTATCACCATGGACATAAAGGCTCATGTGTATGAGGCAGAGCTTACGGGGAAGGCTTTTACCTGTCTTGTGGATGCATCAAGTGCAGGTAATGTGAGGCCGATGACTATTCTTGAACTTATATATGCAGAGGCGGGCCTTGAGCTTGATCCTCTTGATATACAGATTGTCAGGTGCGATCTGTACAGGGAAGAGAACGGAAGACTGGTTACGCTTGATCATGTTTAGCCCTTCGGTTCGGATTGAACTGATATTATGACAGCCGACTAAAGTGATGTGCCGGCTTGGAGGATATAATGAACAATAATGTAGCTTTATTCACATATTATAAAAAGAAATTTCTCTGTCTGTATCTTAAGGCGGGAGTACCGACACAGCTACAGTTATATGATACGGAAGAGAATAATATACGCAATGTATACATAGGCAAGGTTAAGAATATCGTTAAGAATATCGGGGCTGCTTTTGTGGAGGTCGCACCCGGTCAGAACTGCTTCTTAAAGCTTGAAGAGCTTGATAAGCTTACCGTACTTAACAGGAAGCGCACGGAAGCTGATATTAGACAGGGTGATGAGATACTTGTACAGATCGTTAAGGGGGCTGTAAAGGATAAGGCTCCGGTGTGCACGGGACGCATTAAGCTTCCGAAGGATGAACTTTCAAGAGTCATGCAGACAGCACCCACCAGAACGGTACACAGCGTACTCTACAGCAGTGCGCCTAAGTATCTGGAATTTATCAAAAGGATCGACTTAAGCACAATTGACAGGATAGTCTGTGTGGATGAATCGGTATATCAGGATGTGGATTCATATATAGCCGGACTTGCGGACGGGAATAATAAGGATAAGGCGTGCGGACTAAACGAAGAGGAAGCGAAGGATATCCGCAGGAGGATAAGCATATATAAGGATGCGGAATATCCCGTTAATAAGCTTTATAAGACGGACAGCATCATAGCCGAGCTTACATGTCATAAGCTGTGGCTTAAAAGCGGAGCCAATATTGTGATAGACTATACCGAAGCCATGACTGTCATAGATGTCAATTCTGCCAAGTCGGTTGCGGATAAGCATCCCGACCATATAAGCAGGATCAATATGGAAGCGTCCGATGAGATATTCAGGCAGATCAGGCTTCGCAATCTGTCAGGGATGATCCTTATAGACTTTATCAATGATGACCCGAAGGGTAATAAGGAACTTACAGAGCACATAGAGAAGCTGTGTGCTGCGGACAACGATTCATGCCGGTACATAGATACCACCGGTCTTGGTATAGTGGAGCTTACGCGCAAGAAGACCGGAAGACCTATATATGAGCTGTTGTAGACTTCTGTATAAGAATATTCTGTGAGAAGAAGCGATCCAGGGCATCAAGCAGATCCTGCTTATTGGAAGACTTAAGCAGATATCCGTCAGGCTTATGCGAAAGTATCTTCATGACGCTGTTCCTGTCATTATGACCCGTTAAGAATATAACGGGAATCTTGTATGTATGCGGATTCTTGCGTATCTGTTCCATCAGCTCGTCGCCATTGAATATCGGCATCTCATAATCCATAAGAATAAGATCGGGTCTGTTATTGGTGAGATAGAATAAAGCTTCGGCACTTGACCTTACGGCGTCCGCCGAGTACTTAAGCGAGAGCCAGCCCTTGATGATGTTGAGAAAATCACTGTCATCATCAATTATAAGTATATTCTTGGTACGTTTATATTCATCGTGAGCCTGTGAGAGAATGAGCATATCCTGAATAAACTTATCTATATCCACCGGGCGCACATAGGACGACGTTACTCTTGAGGCTTCCTCGCTTCTTAATGCATCATCGATATAATTATAATCACCGAAAAGGCACAGACTCTTATGATTCTCACGACTGAGCTCGCCCAGATATCGCATGACCATCTCGATATGCGAAGCCGGCCCGCTTGGGTTGTATATGATCATCTCTCCATCAAAGCGCTTATCTTCAATATCCTCGATATCATCCTTGACATTTACCACGCGAAAACCGGCCGTCTCCAACTTGCTCTTAACGGCTTTATTGACGAAAGTCTCCTTATTCTCGATAAAAAGTATGCCTTTATAATAATATGCCATAAAATCTTCCTCTATTATCATTATATGCCCATGATATCCCTAAGCTCTGCCCAGTCAAGCTTGCGTAGCGAATCCTGAATGGAGGATATCTTCACAAGAGCATCCTCAGGCAGAGAATAATCACAAAGAGAATCAAGCGTCATAAGTATACTGTCTTCATCATAACACTTAATGAAATCCGATATTGCCATATATGCATCCTTAAGCTCATCCTCAGGGATAGGAGGCAGTTTTTCGCCGGAATAAGTATCCTTGGCTTTGTCTTCAAGCGGTGCGAGATGCTCTTTAAGCGAACGGTATCCCTTAAGCAAGAGAGGAGAGCTGGCTTTTATCAATGAAAGATCACGCTCCTTGCCGGCCTGTTCAAGATCAGATGCCATCATCGAGAGAGAGTCTGCACCTATAAGTCTTGCCATACTCTTAAGAGAATGTACCCTCAGAACATAATCGTCTATATTGTCTTCTTCAATAAATCGCTCAATCTCTGCGGCCTTCTCGTCAATGGATGAGTTAAAGACCATAAGCGCTTTCATATAGTCATCCGCAGTTTCGCAGCGAGTCAGTCCGGCAGATATATCAAGCTCGTTATTGCTCTTAAGCCATGCCGGAAGTTTGGCAAGCTCGGTTGATATCGGGCTGTTCGAATCAATAAGAAGATCGGCAGAGGAGAGATTATCTTCAGGAAGGTAACGGAGTATGACACGAAGCATCTCTTTAGGCTCTATTGGCTTAAAGATTACATCCTTAAAACCGGCAGCCTTATATAGATTAAGGTTATTCCTGGCATCCGAGCCGGTATGACATATGACCGGAATATCTCTCCCGCGACCCTTGAATATCTTCTTAAGCTGTATCAATGTATCCACACCGTCTATATCCGGCATTCGATGATCCAAAAGGATAAGATCATAGTCGTATTTAAGGACTGCCTTGATACATTCCGTACCGCTTTCGACAGAGTCGGAACCGATGCCATAGGATGAGAGCATTGATGACAATATCATCCTGTTGACCTTCATATCATCCACGATAAGAACCTTAATAGCACAATTATCCGTACCTGACATAACAATTCTCCTAATATAATCCGGAACCCATGATCGGAGCCTGAGCTTACGATCAATAATATGATACTATAAAACTATGTTTTTTAGAAGAATTTAATTAACAGTATTGGCAGAATATGTGATAATATAATCCGTATGAAAAAAGAGATAGAATCACTTAAGGATCGCATGAGCGACAATAATATAGATCTGTACATGATCACCACAACGGATGCTCATAACAGTGAATATGTAAGTGACCATGATAAGGTGCTTGAATATATGACAGGCTTTACCGGAAGTAACGGTACTCTGCTTGTTACCACCAAAGAGGCTCTGCTATGGACAGACGGAAGATATTATATCCAGTGTGAAAAGGAGCTTGAGGGATCGGGGATCAAGATGATGCGTCAGGGTGACGACAGAGATCCTTCTGTAGAGGATTATATCGGGTCGCACCTGCAACCGGGGCAGTGCATCGGATATGACGGGCGCTGCATTACTAAGTATATGGCGGATAAGTATGTGTCGGTATGTGTCCGTAACGGATGTACCTGCGTGCCGGCAGGGACCGAGCATCATAATAATAGCACCGGTGATAAGTATATATATGTGAATGCAGGGCACGATCTCGCGGGAGAGATATGGGATGCATCATCCGTGCGCCCTAAGGCAGTATGCGGCAGTATAAGAGAGCATGAGCTTAAGTATGCGGGAGAAGATCGCATATCCAAGCTGTCCCGTGTGGCTGACAGGCTGCGGGCTGACGGATGCAAGCACCTGTTCATAAGTAAGCCCGATGATATTATGTGGCTTTTTAATATAAGGGGTCGGGACATCACTTATAATCCCGTAGCATTAAGCTATGCATTCATATCCTTAAGTGATAACGAAGCCCCTTTGGAAAAAGACAGCCCCAAAAACTGTCCGGATACGGAGGCATATCTGTTCATACATGCGGATAAAATGGATGATAAGCTTAAGGATAAGCTTATATCATCCGGTATCATTATTAAGGACTATGATGAAGTCTACCGTTTCCTTAAGGAATATGACTATAAAGGCAATATACTGGCAGACATACGTGAGATATCCACTCTGACATATGAGCTTATGGATGAGGCTTCGGACTCGTATTCTGTAGTCAACCATATTAATCCCACCACAGAGCTTAAAGCGGTTAAGAATGAGACAGAGATTGGCTGCATGAAGGAATACTTTAAGGCAGATTCAAAAGCCATGACGGGCTATCTGTATGCGGTAAAGAGGATCATGGGATGTTCGGATGCCGATAAGTGGAGAGGCTACATTGATGCCGCATATGCTGATGGGATTGATGAACTGATAGCCCGAAAGGGATATAATGCGGATGATTTCGATGAATTAAAGGCGGGCAGGCTGTGTGATGAATTAAGGTTATCCGTATCTGACTGCTTCGATTTGTCTTTTACCACAATAGCAGCATATGGAGCCAATGCGGCGATGATGCACTATGAAGCGACGGATGAGTCATATTCGGGCTGTAAGAAGAAGGGAATGCTGCTTACGGATTGCGGAGGACAGTATCCCGGAGCTACAACCGATGTTACACGGACAATAGCCTTAGGTCCGGTGACGGATGAAGAGAAGAGATGCTTTACTCTTGTGCTTAAGGGCTGGCTTGCACTTATGCATGCTGTATGGATAGAGGGCTGTACGGGACGTAATCTGGATATCCTTGCAAGAGGATACCTGTGGAATGAGGGCATTGATTATAAGTGCGGTACGGGTCATGGAGTCGGCTGCTGCCTAAGTGTTCATGAAGGACCGCAGAATATCAGATGGAGATATATCCCCGGCTCTGCAGAAGCCGTACTTAAGCCGGGTATGACTGTTACGGATGAACCGGGTGTGTATAAGGAAGGCAGGTTCGGCATCAGGACCGAGAATACGCTCCTTGTTGTCAGGAGATTTGAATCTGAGGGTGATACATATCTCGGCTTTGAGAACCTGACATATGTTCCGATAGATGAGGAGCTTATTGATATGTCATTGCTTGATGATAAGGAGAGGGCATGGCTTGAGGAATATCAGAGCAAGACGTTACAATATATCGGATAGTAGCCGTAGTGTAATAGATCAGAGGATATAGAAGTGTTAAAGAGGATATTACAGGAAGTTAAAGAGTATAAGGCAGTCTCTGTTGCGACTCCGTTGTGCATGATAATAGAGGTCATAGCAGAGATGCTTATTCCCTATCTGATGTCATCCATAATCGATAAGGGTGTTAATGCAGGCGATATGGGACATATACTTAAGGTCGGCGGTATGATGATAGTCATAGCCGCAATAGGGCTTATAGGAGGCTTGCTTGGCGGTGTATTCGGAGCCAAGGCATCCACGGGCTTTGCCAAGAACTTAAGGAAGGCGATGTTTGACCGGATTCAGGAGTATTCCTTTGCCAATATAGACAAGTTCTCAACAGCCGGTCTTGTGACGAGACTTACAACGGATGTAAGTACTCTTCAGATGGGCTATCAGATGTGCCTACGCATGATGATGAGAGCTCCGGCATCGCTTATAGTCGCTCTTATTATGTCCTTTGTAATAAGCCCTAGGATTGCTATGATCTATCTTGTTGCGGTTTTGATGCTGTCCGTAGCGCTTTTTTTCATCTTAAGAAGGGCTACGAGGTATTTCAGGCAGGCATTCCCCAAGTATGACGACCTCAATGAGTCGGTGCAGGAGAATGTAACCGCTATAAGAGTAGTCAAGGCGTATGTAAGAGAGGAAGAGGAGGTAAGTAAGTTCAAAAAGGCTTCGCAGGCTATATACGATATATTCAGCAAGGCAGAGGGAGCGACCGTATATCAGGCTCCCGCCATGATGCTTACGGTATATAGCTGTATACTTCTCATAAGCTGGACGGGTGCTAAGATGATAGTGGCTGATACGCTTACCACGGGGCAGCTCATGAGTCTGCTTGCTTACTGTATGAACATTCTTATGAGTCTTATGATAGTATCCATGATCTTTGTCATGTTCTCCATGGGCTCGGCTGCCATACAGCGTATATATGATGTGCTTGCGGAAGAAAGCTCTCTTAAGAATCCCGATAATCCGGTATATGATGTGAAGGACGGCACGATCGATTTTAAGAACGTATCCTTTGCATATAACAGTGAAGCCAAGGAGCCGGTACTTAAGAATATCAATCTGCATATAGATGCCGGAGAGACCATAGGTATAATCGGTTCTACGGGAAGTGCCAAGACCTCCCTTATCAACCTTATAAGCAGACTCTATGACGTAACTGACGGAAGTGTCAGTGTGGGAGGAGTCGATGTAAGAGACTACGATATGCAGACTCTTCGTAATAAGGTGTCGGTAGTGCTGCAATCCAATACACTGTTCTCCGGCAGTATATACGATAATCTAAGGTGGGGTGACGAGAATGCCACGGATGAGGAATGCAGACACGCATGCAAGCTTGCGTGTGCGGATGAATTCATAGAGAAATTCCCGGACGGATACAATACCCATATTGAACAGGGAGGAAGTAATGTATCGGGAGGACAGAAGCAGAGACTCTGTATAGCGAGAGCCCTGCTTAAAAAGCCCAAGATACTGATACTTGATGACAGTACATCTGCCGTGGATACCGCGACGGATTCAAGGATAAGGAAGGCGTTCAGAGAGGAGATACCCGGTACCACCAAGCTTATAATCGCTCAGAGAATAAGCTCCGTTATGGATGCGGATCGAATCATCGTCATGGAAAACGGTGAGATAGACGGCTTTGACACACATGAGAATCTGCTTAAGAATAACGTAATCTATAAAGAGGTATATGATTCTCAGATGCAGGGCGGAGGAGACTTCGATGAGGCCGGAAAGGAGGGCGCGTGATATGCCTGGACCGATGAACAGAGGACAGCGGGGCGTAAAGCCTGCGGTTGATAATCCGGGACTGATATTTAAGAGACTGATGCTGTATATCTTCAAGGACTTCGGCGGACTCTTCTTCGTAGTATTCCTTATGATCGTCATCAGTGTGCTTGCCAATATTCAGGGAACCCTCTTTACCAAGAGCCTTATAGATGATTACATCACACCGTTCCTTATAGACACCGATACTCCGGACTACGGGCCCTTGGCGCATGCCATGATCAGGGTAGCCTGCTTCTACGGACTTGGTATCGCTGCGGTCTTCGTACAGAATAAGGTTATGATCCGTATATCTCAGGGAGTGCAGCGTAACTTGAGGAATGATATGTTCTCGCATATGGAGACACTTCCTGTTAAGTACTTCGATACACACAGTCACGGTGATATCATGAGTATCTATACCAATGATATTGATACCCTGAGGCAGATAGTAAGCCAGACAATACCACAGCTTGTCAACTCGGCATTCACTATAGTCAGTGTGCTTATAAGCATGATCATCCTAAGCGTACCGCTCACTGTCGTAACACTTGTGATGGTAAGCATCACCATGTTCGCTGCCAAGACAGCAGGGGGACTGTCCGGCAAATACTTTGTCAAACAGCAGAAAAACCTTGGCGCGGCTAACGGATATATAGAAGAGATGATAGGAGGAATGAAGGTAGTCAAGGTATTCTGTCATGAGCAGAAGAACAAGGATGAATTTGCCAAGCTTAATGAGGAACTCTTTAACTCTGCCAATAATGCCAACAAATTCTCCAATATCTTAGGTCCCATCAACTCACAGATCGGTAATATCAGTTATGTGATATGTGCGGTTACGGGCGGAGTACTGGCACTTAACGGCTGGACGGGACTTACTCTTGGGGGGCTTGCAAGCTTCCTTACATTCAATAAGAGCTTCAATATGCCCATCAATCAGGTCAGTATGCAGATAAGTTCTGTTGTAATGGCACTTGCCGGTGCGGACAGGATATTCAGGCTCCTTGACGAAGAACCGGAGGCCGATGACGGCTATGTAGTGCTTGTGAATGTGAAGGAAGAGAATGGCAGGATCACAGAGACAGATGAGAATACAGGTCGTTGGATGTGGAAGCATACCCATAAGGAGACGGGAGAGGTCGAATATAAGAACTGGGAAGGTGATGTGACCTTCGACGGAGTGGACTTCGGTTATACGGATGATAAGATGGTGCTGCATGATATCAAGATGTATGCCAATGCGGGACAGAAGATAGCCTTCGTAGGCTCAACAGGAGCGGGCAAGACCACCATCACCAATCTTATCAACAGATTCTATGATATACAGGATGGCAAGATAAGGTACGACGGTATCAATATAGGCAAGATACGTAAGGCAGATCTAAGGAGAAGTCTGGGCATGGTGCTTCAGGATACCCACCTTTTCACGGGTACAGTAGCTGACAATATAAGATACGGCAAGCCGGATGCATCTATGGACGAGGTTAAGGCAGCCGCCAAGCTTGCCAATGCCGACGGCTTCATAAGGAGACTGCCCATGGGATATGATACCATGCTTAAGGGTGACGGCTCTAACTTAAGCCAGGGTCAGAGACAGCTTCTTGCCATAGCAAGGGCTGCCATTATGAATCCTCCGGTACTTATACTCGATGAAGCCACATCCAGCATAGATACGCGCACGGAGCGTATAGTTCAGGACGGTATGGATAAGCTTATGAAGGGACGAACCACTTTCGTGATCGCCCACAGACTCTCAACCGTGCGTAACAGCGATTGTATAATGGTGCTTGAACAGGGTCGGATCATAGAGAGAGGTACCCATGATGAGCTCATAGCAGAGCACGGCAAGTATTATCAGTTATATACGGGCAATAACATTGCTTAATATCATGGCTGACAGACCGGCAATGCGTATATAAAAGCCGCATATATGGCTTGCATAGTCAGGCGGTATGAGTTATAATGAGTATAACCTGTTATAGGGTGCCCCTGATGTTTTGAACCTACATCTACTTTAAACGGGACTCCAATATCTCATAAGAACATGTCAGGCCTCCGAGAATAGCGATATTCATGAATGGAGACATTCCTGAATGGGCCTTCTTGAATGAATACATTCATTATGCAGTGGAAGACAGACGCTTATGTTGCGGTAACCCACCTAGCCATATGCTAGGAGTCAAAATACAGGAGCCTTATCACAGGCCACAAAATTGCAACCTTACAGGGTTGCTTTTTTACTGCCTTTAATATAGAATAAACGTTGATTGTTGTATTGCTTCCATGCAATATATGTAGTTATGTGAGAGGGAGATAGAAGAATATGATCAAGAAGTTAAGAAAAGCCTGCGTGCTTATTACGGCACTTACAATGTTTGCATTAAGCCTTACGGCCTGCGGTGATACTACAGGTGCCGCAGGAGATGCCGCACAGACGGCGGATGCAGCCACAGAATCGAATACGGATACCGCAGCCAATATTTCTACCGATGTGCCCGCAGCGGATGCAGCTGCCGAGACAGCGGTCGTTACACAGGATGCATACTTTGAAGAGAATAATATAAGCTTTACCGATGAACGCACATTTACAGTGCCCTTTGCGGCAGATACATACGACCCCGAAAGCCTTGAATATAAGGAATACAAGGGTGTAACCGTAGAGCCTGAGGATAAGGCTGTTATAACACTTGGTGAGCTCAAGCCGGCTAAGTGTGATAAGGACGGATATAAAGCCTTTACGCTTGATTATACCGTGACGGGTGATATCAGAGTAACGGTCGATACATATGATTATGATGAGAACTATTCGTATGAGCCGCAGTTCCCGCATGTGGATATTGTTGACTATTATACGGGTACGCTCCTTACATATTATCCTTCTTTGGAGAGGACCGAGGAGGGCTATGATTATATAGATACCCTTACATTTAATAATAAGTCATATGAGATCGCATATTATAACCTTGAAAAATACGGTGATTACGTCGAGGGAGACTGGAGGATTGACGAGAATGCGGATGATTCCAGAATGCAGTGGTATGATGTAACCGTAAACGAAGAGCATACAATCGAGATCAGAGTTCCCGAAAGCTATGACGGGCTTGTGTTCGCCGTCAACTTAAACGGTATTAAGGAGTACGACAAGGGCGCATTCTTCGAGTATATGGGCAATAAGAAGAGGCTCATATATGAAGAAGATCCTAACGGATATACATATTCGCCTGATGCTTCGGCTTTCATCAGAGCATCGGATTACTAGAATATACGCACGTTATTGTGAGAGACGACTCTGATTGCCTTATTAAGCGCCAATCAGAGTTTTGTCAGTGAAGGATATATTATTGAGGGATGTTTATTGAGGAAGATATATCTTATACTAAGGGATTTCAGTAAACAGCTTATAAGAGACAATATTACCGCATATGCATCGAGTACGGCCTTTTTCTTCTTTTTATCCATCGTACCGATCCTGCTTATAGTATCCACCATAGTTACATTCACACCGTTATCGCAGGATGCCTTGCTTGAGGCGGTGGCTCCGGTTATACCGTCCTCTTTAAGCGGTCCTTTTACCAGATTCATCGAACAGATATACAACGAGGCCAATACCATCCTGCCGATAGCTGTAGTAATCGCTGTCTGGTCGGCAGGCAAGGGGATGATGGGACTTCAGATGGGGCTTAATGTGGCTCACGGCGTGGTTGAGGATCGGAATTTTGTCCTTATCAGGCTACAGGCAAGCTTCTATACGCTGGTGACACTTATTGCATTACTCATGACCTTTAGTCTGTCAACCCTCGGTAAGTTCGTTCTGGGGTATGTGGGAAGATTTGCGCCGCATTTGTTGGAAATAACACATTTTTTCGTAAGCTACAGGTTCGTCTTCGGATGGGCGGTCCTGACCATAATGTTCACGCTCATATATACCTTTATCCCGAACCTTAAGCTTAAGGCGAGATTTCAGGTGCCGGGGGCGGCTTTGGCGGCCATTGGCTGGCAGATATTGGCGCTGGCCTTCTCCGTATATGTGGATAATTTCGGAGGAATGAGTGTATACGGAAGTCTGTCAACTATAGTGATCGCTATGATGTGGCTGTACATGAGCATGTATATATTGCTTATAGGAGCCAATCTTAACAGATATTTTAAGCCTTTGATCAAGGTATTCTATAAAAAAGGAAGGAACATTGCAGATGAAAGAAAAGCTTGAACAGATCAGAAATGAAGCGCTGTCGCAGGTACAGGAATGTGCCGAGGTGGACAGACTTACACAGATCAGGGTTAATTTCCTGGGGAAAAAGGGAAAGCTTACGGATATCCTTAAGAGTATGAAGGATGTAGCACCGGAAGATAGACCGAAGGTAGGTCAGCTTGTTAATGAGACCAGAGCCGAGATAGAGAAGGTCTTCGACGAGGCACAGAAAAAGCTGGAGAAGGTACTTCGTGAAGCGCAGATGAAGAGTGAGGTAATAGATGTTACACTTCCTGCGAAAAAAAACAGCGTAGGTCATAAGCATCCCAATACCATAGCAAGGGAAGAGGTGGAGAATATCTTCATCGGTATGGGCTATGAGGTCGTGGAAGG
>DGII01000174.1 GCA_002393095.1 Lachnospiraceae bacterium UBA3826
CAGGGCAAGTACAAGGGTGAGAGCAGGATTACACCCTCATGTGCACGTATTATATATGAGTACTACGGCGGCAAGGAGAAGTTCCCTAACTTTGATGACATGATGATCGCTGTGGATAAGGTTGATTCGGGTAATCTTACTATAGATGAAGTTATGAATCCTACGGGATGGATACTTGTAGGCTTCCTTATGGACCCCCGTACAGGACTCGGACGTTGGAGGCAGTTCACTGTATCCAACTATCAGTTGATGGAAAAGCTCATGGTGGCCTGCAAGGACAAGACTACCGAAGAGATCCTTGCAATGCCCGATGTTAAGGAACGTATAGATGTATATATGGAGCAGACGGCCAAGTTCAAGGAGATGGTTACGGCTCATACAAGAACCGAAGGCAATGTCATCATCTCGGATTTAAGGGGTGTGGATCCCATCTATACCGGTAACCGCTTCATGATATACAGCATGTATCCTGAGCAGAACATCTCTGCATGGATAGTAAGCGGCAGGGGCGGACAGGGTTGCTCTGCAGCAGTAGGCTACAGCATTCTCAATAAGACCTGTAAGGTCAATGTAGGAAGCCTGATGCTTAAGTATAACGGCGGCGGACATGAGAAGGTAGGTACCTGCCAGTTCTCTGATGAGAATATGGAGACCGAACTTCCCAAGATGCTTAACGAACTTTGTGAACTTGCCAATGCATAGGATGACCTGTGCCGGGCACGGAGGATTGGAATGATTAAACTTACTTATTGTGATGACAGCATGTTGCAGCGAAGAGCCATAGATGAATGGTTAAGAGTATACAGTGCCAAGAAGGGCGTGACTCTGGAAGGTGTTCCTTTTTCCACAGGTACAGACCTACTGGCCGCAGTTGAGAACGGTGCTAAATTCGATATATATATTCTCGATATCATCATGCCTGAGCTTAAGGGTACTGAGGTTGCCTCTAAGCTTAGGGAGACAGATAAAAAGGGCAAGATCATATTCTTAAGCTCTACATCGGTATTCGATGATTCCGCACAGGATGTAGACCCTGTAGGATATCTTATTAAGCCCATCGTAGCGGAACAGCTCTACGATATGCTTGATAAGGCCATAGCAGAGCTTGACTGATACGTTATATAATCATATATAATAATATAATCGTATTTCGGATAATATTAAGGATACTAAAGGCACAGGGCATTATGCTCTGTGCCTTATTGTATGCTCTGCAAGGTGCATCCTCCGCTCATCTCATGCATAACTCATAATAAAAGAGGTATTGTTGCACAATACCGGCGATCCCTTCATAGTATTCGTATGGGAAGCCCTGCGGGTAATACTTAGCCAGTAATTGCTTCACATGAGTATCAATAGGGAAGGCTTCTATATGATGGAGTCCGAACAGGCATATGCAGTTAGCCACCTTAGGTCCTATTCCCGTAAATGATAGAAGGGTCTCATAGCTCTCTTCATATGACATATGTGTCAGCTTCTCAAGCATCTTCTGATCGTCCGCAAATTCCTTCACTGCATTATCTATATACGGAGCTCTGTATCCGAGTCCGACAGATTTATCACTGAGTATGGAGCGGTCAAATTCATCCGGTCTCGGCATATATCCGCCATGACGGTTACATATCTCTTCCACACTCCGCGTGATCCTTGTGATATTGTTATTCTGGGATATAAGAAAGGTAATGATCATCTCCCAGAGATCCTGTCGAAGTATCCTTATTCCGCTTCCGAGAGCATATGCTTCCTTCGCGTGATTATCCCCAAAGCTGTCTATCCTTTTCTCTACACCATCATAATCCGTATCCATGTCAAAATATCCGGACCAATGCTTATCCCATTCTCTCCTGTCACAGCTTAATCTGAATTCCCCGTCACTTAACGCAGTTATGGTAAGAGCTTCGAATTCTCTCTGCCCAGGTCCGAATGACGGTATGAGATACGTCATATGTCCATCCGCATCATCCTGTCGCTTCCATCTGAAGCACTGCCCGCTTTCGGCTATCTGCTTAAGATCAAGGTGTCTGATATTAATATCGAGCATTATCTCACCAGTCTCCTTATCATATCCCAATCGGTGCATCTGCAATAGTTTCTTCCCGGCAATTCGCACTCTCTGTTCCACGGTCTGTCATAGACCATTACTCTAAGCTCCTTAAGGTGTTCAAAAAAAGGGAATGCAGACGGGGAATCCTCTATGGCAAAGTCAAAATGCATCCTGCGATAATCATCTATCTCAAGGTCAAAATCGCTTCCCTTGATGAAATTGTCCCTTCCGTACTTATTAAGACAATAAAGCTTTACTCTCTTAAGCCCGTGCATATCAAGCCATTCTCTGGAAGCCTCATATGCACTAAAGGGACGACCTGTAATTACAGATACCTGATATCCCGTATCGATCCATTCATTGACAGTATCAACTGCTCCCGGCGTCTCATCATAAGATAAAAGCACCTCAGACCTATGCCCTTCGATCATCATACGCTCATACTGCTTGTCAGTAAGTGCGAACGACCTCTGCAGATTGAAGTACCTGATATCCTCATAAGGTACATCTATCCCGAAAAGCCTCAACGCAAGGCTCGAAAAAACCCTTGCCGTCTCGCACAGGCAATCATCAAAATCAACATATATACTAAGTTCCTGATACATTGAACCTCCGCAGATCACTCATTCCGTTCCGAGTATCAGTGCCGAACAGCCTCTTACTGTCAGCACTCCATCATCTGTATTCTCTCCGTACAGTATAGTATAGTCCCGCCGGTCTGTATACAGCCTTTCATCCGGAATAAAGTCTCCATCTCCGTTATTAAGCATGACAATGACCCTGTCGCCTTCAAAGCTTCGCTCATATACATATACTCCGCTTGCATCATCTGTAAGCAGGCTCCTGTAATCGCCCTTCCTTAAGGCTGGATGCTTATGCCTTATATGAGCCAATGCTGCCAGATAGTCATATGCATTATCATCCGTTCCCCACGGCATGGGGCTTCTGTATTGATCCTCACTCTCACCCTCCATATAACACTCATCACCGTAGAATATGCACGGTATACCGACTGCCGTGTACATATACAGAAGTGCCAGCCTGTACCGGTCTCTGTCTCCTTCACATAAAGTAAGGAATCTGGGCACATCATGAGAATCCAACAGGTTCATCTGTACCCTGTCAAGCTCTGTGGGATAACGCATCAGCATACTCTGGATATATCCGTTAAATTCAGTCGGGGTAAGCTTCCTTAAGGCGAAGAAATCCCTGCACAGATAGGCAAAGCTGTAATTCATCGTTGAGTCAAACTGATCCCCTCTTAACCATACCCTTGATTCCTCCCATATCTCGCCTATAAGGAAGCAATCGGGCTTAACCTCTCTTACGGTCTTTCTGAAGGCTCGCCAAAAGTCATGATCTATCTCGTTGGCTACATCAAGCCTCCAGCCGTCTATATCACACTCCTTGATCCAGTAGTGTCCGACCTCACACAGATAATCCCTAAGTCTTGGATTGCTTGTATTAAGCTTGGGCATCTCCCTGACATAAGCGAAGGTCGCATACTGCACCGGTCTGGCTTCATAGTCCGGCTTATCCGGCATATCATAGAACCAGTCAAAAAACTCAGATGCTCTGCCTTTTGCAAGGACATCCTTAAAAGCGAAGAATTCCGGACCCGAATGGTTGAACACGCCGTCCAGAATAACCCTTATGCCTCTTATATGGCTCTCCTTAACAAGCTGCTTAAGCTCATCCTTCGTGCCGAAGCAGGGATCTATATCAAGATAGTCCGTAGTATCATACTTATGATATGATACAGCCGTAAAGACGGGATTGATGTATATCGCATTGATCCCCAGCGCCGCTATATAATCAAGATTAGCGGTTATCCCCTTAAGCGTACCGCCAAGCTTTGAGTGCGATGAACCGATATCCTTTACCTTACCCTCAATAAAGCCTCTGTCCGTGGCAAAGCTGTCGGGAAAAATCTGATACATCACCACATCCTCTGCCCAATCCGGTATATCCAATATCTCCTCCCGTCTGATATACGGAAACTGGAAATACTCGCTGCAATGCGCCTCCATCTTCTCTGTAAAGCCTCTGTCGTAATAGTAGAGGCATTCATCCGTCGTCTCCAGGCAGAAATAATAGCATATTCGATTGAACTCTTCCCCGACATCAGCCTCATAGTAATCATACAAAAGGTCCGTGGCGATAAGGCGCATATCCTTGGAGTACATGGTCTTAGGTTCTCTCCATTCCTGCTTATCCGCATACTTAAGCACACACCGGCTCACATCGCCCTTAGCCGTCCTTAAGCGTATTATTACTCTGTTCTCCGCAACCGAATATGCGTACTCCGACAGAGGTATATGTAATATTGCATGTCTGTTCATCCTATGACATATCCTTCCATTATCCTTTGGACATATGATTACCGCACTACAGATGTCTGTTGTCATGGTCTTAATAGGGAGTTCCTTATGGAACTCCCTTGTGAGTGTCAGATATTAAGCTGTGCCGCAAGCTCTTCGACATTTTTGAGCGGAATACCGACACAGTCGGCGATATTCTGCTTGGAGATTCCTTTTTGCAATAGATTTTTTGCAATATCCCGCAGCTTATCGGATGCTTTCTTCTCTTCTTCCTCTCGTGCCTTCTTCACGGCTTCCATCTGCTCCTTATAAAATATCATCTCTACCTTAGTCATCCTTATCAACCTCCCGATTAAATCCGAATCCTCCTTACTTATAACCTTGTCTGTGAAGGTAAGTAAGCCCTTTAGTAAGTTTTTCCTTTGCTCTTCGTCTTCTATCTCGGATATTATCCTTATCGCTTTACTTATTGCCTCTTGCTTGCCGTCATGCCCCTTTATGGATAACGGGCAGAGCATGAGGCGTATCATATCTTTGTCACTTAGCCTTATCCCGTCTCTTACTAAGGCATCTGTCTCTCTTAGTATCTTATCTGCATCCAGATCCGTAAGGAATACCTCTGTGATGCTAAGCCTCTGTTCACCAAGGTCTAAGACAGGATCAGTGTCCCCGACTGTAACATCAGCGGTGTATATAACTATCACCCTTA
>DGII01000040.1 GCA_002393095.1 Lachnospiraceae bacterium UBA3826
GGCAGATACCCAAGTCTTGCGCCCTTAAGCATAGCATAGGCAATAAGGGATGAGCCGGATGTCTCAAGGTAATTGCCCTTAGCCGATGCCTTGTCTATAACCTGATAGAACATATTGGCCTCTTTGTCCATATACACAAGCAGAGCATCTGCAAGCTCCTTAAGCGTATCCTGAAGTGTCCTGTATTCATAATATGTCTGCTCACCCATTGCCTCAGCCGTGTCAACCAGAGCAGCCATATACCAGCCCGTGGCTCGAAGCCAGAAATTGGGGCTGCAGCCTGTCTCCTTATCGGCCCAGTACATCTGCCTTGACTCATCATAGCCATGATAATACAAGCCCGTCTTATCGTCCTTCATTAGCCTTTTGACATTCTCAAACTGCTTAAAGGAATCCATGCAGCCGCTCATCTTGTTATATCTGCGTTCATACTCCATATAAAAGGGCTGTGCCATATACAATCCGTCAAGCCACACCTGATTCGGATATATCTTCTTGTGCCAGAAATTGCCCTCCTTGGTTCTGGGCATGGTATCCAGCTGACTTCTGACCGTATCCATTGCCTTCCTGTACTTCTCCCTTCCCGTAAGGTCATAGAGTGCGAAGAGGTTGCAGGCCGGCCGCACATTATCCAGATTGTATTCCTCTACGCTGTAGGTCTTGATACTTCCGTCATCACATACGAAAAAGGATACGAAATCATCGGCAAATTCCAGATACTTGCTTTCGTTCGTTATGGTATACAGCCGAAGCAGCGCAGTTATCATACAGCCATCAATATAATTCCACTTATTGGGCTTGCCGCTTCTGACTTTCTCTATATTCCACATTGGATGCTCAGCATCGGAATTCATCATCAGATATTCCACATACTCTCCCAACAGCTTCTTGGTCTCTTCCTTAGTCATTAGTTACTCCCTTCTCTTTCTCCGTATTCTTTAAGAAATCCTTCCATCGGCTCGCTATGGAACTTATGCCCGCCCGGACGGATATCATGTCTTAGGTTAGCCTCCTTACCGAACAGAGCATATGCCTTTCTCATGATATCAACCTGCTCATACACATTTACAAGGCCTCTCTCTCCATTCAGATGATCTGACTCACACGACTGTATCAATACCGGTCTCGGTGCAATAAGACAGCCTATATCTCCCATATCAAGATGCTCCCACAGTCCCGGAACATAATTGCAGCTACAGTTATTATTAAGCTTAAGCAGCGAATCCCTGTATCCATACATATACCCGCTTATCATCGCCAGCTTGATCCTCGGTTCAAGCGCCGTCAGAAAAAGTGTCTGCATCCCGCCGCCTGAGAATCCTATACATCCGAGATTATCCGTATTCCATTCACCCGTAAGCTCCATATAATCTATCAGCTTGATGCAGTCATATACACAAAGCCCTATGACAGACAGACCCATGGGGATTGCCATGTTGCTTATATTCCTGCAGCTGCATGCAATCCAGTCCTTGGCATCATCCCCCTGCACAGCCGCATCCCTTCTGTCCGCGAAGCCTCTTGGGTCCGGACATATCGCCGTATATCCAAGCCTTGCAAGCTTAAGTCCGTAGTCATACCCGAAGAAATCTATCTTCTCCTTTACAATGGGTATATCACTTACTCCGGCAACAGAATAGCTTCCCGCTCCCTGATGTCCGCCAAGAGCAAGGACTGTTCCCTTGGGCTTATCCGCCGGCTCTAGCACATACATAGGAATATAGTTAAGCTTATCGATGCCCAGCACCAGACGGCTTCTTATTATCCCATCGGATAAGGTCTCGCAGTCTGTCTTTTCAAGGTCATAGCGCAGGGCTTTATTGCCAAGCTTTCCATCATCCTCCAGCAGCCGCTTAGTTCCCGTCAGCTTCCCAAGGCTCTCTCTCTCCTTAGACTGCCATTTTGCAAGCTCTGCCGCATCACTGCCGTTAAACCTGTCCTTTGCAGATACACGATCATATCTTTTAAGCATCTCGTCCAAGGAATCATAATATCTGCTTACATGCATGCTCTTATTCATATCCTAATGCTGTCAGGCCCGTTCAAGGCTCTCCTCCATATCGTAAAAGTACCCCTTCTTATCCATAAGCTCGTCAAAGGAACCGCTCTCAACTATTCTTCCGTCCTTCATGACTATGATCATATCCGCCTTACGGACCGTAGCAAGCTTATGCGCGACTATGAATGTCGTCCTTGACTTTGACATATTATCAAGGGCTCCCGAAACCTCTCTCTCCGATATGGCATCCAAAGCCGATGTCGCTTCATCGAGTATTATCACCCTTGGGTCTCTTATAAGTGCCCTTGCGATGGATATTCTCTGCTTCTGTCCGCCCGAAAGCCTGTCTCCGTGCTCTCCCACGAAGGTATCTATACCATCCGGCAGTCTCTTAAGTACATTCTTAAGCCCCGACTCCTTTATCACTCTGTCAAAGGTCTCCTTGGACACATCATTTGTTCCGTATAAGATATTCTCCCTTATCGATCCGGAGAAAAGAGCTGTAGACTGCGGTACTACGGCAAGGAATCTTCTGTAGCTCCTAAGATCTATATCCTTAATCGGGATACCGTCCACCTTAAGCACTCCCTCCGTTGGCATAATAAAGCCTATAAGCATATTAATGATCGTACTCTTACCTGCTCCGGATTCACCGACAAAGGCAACCGTCTGACCCTGTCTTACACTAAGGCTTAATCCATCTATCACCTTCTTATCCGTTCTGGGATACACATATGATACATTCTCAAATTCATAATCACCCCTTAGCTCATTCAGGATATGCTTGCCTTCATTGTCCTCTATATCGTCTACCTCAAGTACCTCTCCGATGCTTCCTACGGATTCAAGTCCTTTGGATATCGTGGGCAGGAGGTTTAACATACCCGATACCTGTCCGACAATATTGGTAAAATAGCTCTGATACAGAACCACATCACCGGTCTTTATTATCTTCTTAAGAGCCAGGAACGCCGTGAACACGAGACATATCACCTGAAAGAGCTGGAAGCATACCCAGCTTACAGCGCCGAAATTGGTCTGCACCATGTCAAGTCTGTAGCCCTCTACCGCTATCTGACGCACCTGGGCACTCATTCGTCCTATCTCTTCCTTCTCAAGCGCATGTGCCCTTGTTACCGGCACCAGTTCTATCATCTCCGACACCCTTGCGCTGGTCGCCTCGACCTCCTTACGGAATCTTCTGTTATGCGCCTTTATAGGTCTTTTAAAAGCATATACCAAAACCGCAGCTAAGGGCACCATTAACAGGAAGAATATGAATACCACTCTGCTCTTGCTTACCGTGACGGTAAGCGCCACCGTCACATTGATAATGATATTCATAAAATTGACGAATATCTGATCGGACAGAACCTCTATGGCCTCCACGTCCCTTATTATCTTCGATTGAAGTCGTCCCGACTGTATATCCTTCTCCGACAGTATGGACATTGTCTGGATCTTATGAACCAGAGTGCTTCTAAGTCCTGCCTCCACATCTCTTACCGCCGAGGCGCGGAAGTGCATATGCAGGTAGTTCATCGGCACATTCATAAGAAGAAGGATTGCAAGTATTCCCGCATTATAAAGTATCAGGCTCCTTGCGTCTGTAACCCCATCCGTCACGTAGTTGATGATATTGGCGGTTACTATGGGAGTCACCCATGCGGGTGAGTGCTTGATCGTATAGAATATAACCGAGAGCAAAAAATTATGATAATAACCCTTGTAAAAGCCCATAAGAGCCAAGAGCGGTCTGTCTCTGTGCCGCCTGTAGCTCTCTTCAAAAGTCTCTATATCAGCTCTGTGTCTTAATCTCATCCTGCTCCCCTGATAATCTCGGTCTGTAATCATCAA
>DGII01000150.1 GCA_002393095.1 Lachnospiraceae bacterium UBA3826
GGTGAGACACACAGAGACGGGTCGCTTGAATACTACTTCAGTGAACCGGTGGTGGAAAATGATGCCAAGGGAACGGCTCCGCTTCTGCTTGCCTATACGGAGCTTATGAGCAATAAGATGATATGATGAAAGGGAACAGATGAACTTTAATATTCTTGATATTGAACCGGATCAGATAACGATAGAGCTTGATAATGGAGATTGCTATTCACCAAAAGAGCCTGTAAGTCTCCTGCTTAACGGTGAAAAGCTCGGAGAATATGACATAAATGTCATTACTATAGACGGACTTTGTCCCGAATCAGGATATGAGCTGACCGTGATAGAGAATAATACTGTTAAGTGCTCTAAGACATTCACCACGGCAAGGGAAAGCTACAGACTGGATGTGCGTAAATTCGGAGCTAAGGGTGACGGTATAAGCAATGACACACAGTATATTCAGGCCGCGATCCTTGCGTGTCCGAAGGAAGGAACCGTGTATCTTGGAAAAGGGATATATCGCAGCGGTCCGCTCTTCTTAAAGAGTGATATACGCATTAAGATAGATGAAGGAGCGGTGCTTTTGGGGGATACGGACAGGAATGATTATCCTGTGCTTCCCGGAATGATCGCAAGTACCGATGAAAAGGCAGAGTATAATCTCGGCACATGGGAGGGCAATCCTCTGGATACATATGCATCACTCATCACAGGAATAGGTGTCAGAAATGTGAGCATATACGGCAAGGGTATTGTGGATGGCAATGCATCGAATGCGGACTGGTGGAAGGATGCCAAGATAAGGAGAGGCGCATGGAGACCAAAGCTTATCTATCTTAATGACTGTAAGGGTATAACTATCGAAGGACTTAAGGTATGCAATTCTCCATGCTGGACAATACACCCGTACTATTCGGAGGATATAAGTCTCCTTAAGCTTACCATACGTAATCCCGATGACTCCCCCAATACAGATGGGATCGACCCGGAAAGCTGTAAAAATGTGAACATAATCGGTACGGATATATCGGTAGGAGATGACTGTATAGCCATAAAATCAGGCAAGTACTATATGGCGCTCAGACACTATAAGACGACAGAGCATGTGGTTGTGCGTAATTGCAGACTCAATCACGGACACGGAAGCGTGACCATAGGAAGTGAGTGCGCCGGTGGAGTTAAGGAGGTGCACGTTACAGGCTGTATATTCGATTCCACGGACAGGGGCTTGAGGATCAAGTCAAGGCGAGGACGCGGCAAAAGGTCGATCCTTGAAGACATAGTATTCGAGAATATAGTGATGAAGGATGTTCGTATGCCTTTTACGATCAATATGTTCTACTTCTGTGATCCGGACGGACACAGTGAATACTGCCAGTGCAAGGAAGCACTTCCCGTTGATGATATGACACCAAGGATTAAGAGCATAACCGCAAGGAATATTAAGTGCGACGGCGTGGATGCGTCACTCCTTACTGCATATGGCCTGCCGGAACAGAAGATAGAGTTAATCTGCCTTGAGAATATTGATGCGGTCTACAGACCGGAGAGTGAGAGAGTACCTGCGGTGCCTGTAATGATGGACGGGATGGAGCCTGTAAGCGGAAAAGGTATCATGGTGCGCAATGTGGGGCTGCTGAGACTTAATAATATCAGGACACACGGAAGTACCGATAAGGATGTCGATGCGGATGCCGTGGATAATATGGAATGTAACAATGTATCTATAGGATGATTAGTGTGAAAAATATGATCGATATCATATTTTTCACACAGCGATTTGTGCCGAGCCCAAATCGCCTTATCGCATCGGCGAATTGAAGATTCGCCTCGCGAGCCTCGCACAAGCATCAAAGATGCTATGGCTCGGCATGGAAGATTAATATGAGGATGCATATCAGCGTAGGTCCTGACGGGGACTACAGAACAATAGGTGAGGCTATACAGGCGGCACATTATGACAGTGATGTCATAATCGAGATCGCTGAGGGCACATACAGGGAAAAGCTGTATATAGAGAAGAAGAATATAACTCTTAAAGGAGCCGGTCCCGACAGAACCGTGATCACGTATTCGGACGGAGCCAAGGATATCATGCCTGACGGATCGAGGAGAGGAACCTTCAGAAGCCAGACGGTATTCCTTAGCGGTGAATACTGTGAGATAAGAGACCTTACGATAGAGAACGGAGCCGGAACGGGCATGGAAGCAGGTCAGGCGCTTGCAGTATATGCCGATGCAAGCCGTGTATACATGGAGAATGTTATGCTAAGCTCTCATCAGGATACACTTTTTGCGGCACCCCTGCCCACATCCGTAAGGCAGCCCGGAGGCTTCTTCGGACCAAGAATGCTTAATGACAGGCTACACACCGTTCAGTATTATAAAAACTGCGTCATAAAGGGCGACGTTGATTTTATATTCGGAGGAGCGGATGCCGTATTCGATGAATGCGAGATCATAGTATGCGACAGGGGGGAGGAGATCAACGGATATATAACCGCTCCCTCGGAGAATCTGGGCAAACTGGGGCTATGCTTCAGAAGATGCCTGATACACGGACAGTCGGATGATATGGCGGGTACGGTATTCTTGGGGCGCCCATGGAGACCGACAGGCAGAGCGGTATTCATGGAATGCAGATATGATGAGTGTATCCATAAGAAGCGGTTCTCGGAATGGGGGACTGTAGAGGCAGCAGAGAGCGAAGCCTTTTTTGCAGAATACAGACCGACGGATATGTCAGGTGCGGATATTGATATTAAGGACAGGAATCCATGGGTACTTAAGCTTGATGACAGTGAGGCGAAAAAGCTTAATGATATTGCGGATTCGGTTATAAAGAGAGTGATTGATAAATAAGAAGTTCTTGAAAAGGAGGACAGATATGCAACTTGGAATAAGAGCACATGATGTGGAGTACGGACCATTGGACGAGCTTATACCAAGGATCAGAAGTCAGGGCTTTAGCTGCATGCATATAGCCTTAAGTAAGTCCATAAGGGAATTCAAGCCGGATCTAAGCACCATGACTCCCGGTCTTGCCATGTACATAAGGAGACTGTGCGATGATAATCATGTGGATATAGCTGTGTTAGGCAATTACCTTAATCTGGCGCATCCCGATCCTATCAAGCTTGCGGAGATAATCAGAAAATATGTGGTGCACATGAGGTTTGCGTCAATACTCAGACCCGGAGTGGTAGGTACGGAGACGGGAGCAGTGAATGCTGAATATAAGTATGAACCTGCCAATCATGACAGGGAGGCGTTAGATACCTTCATACGGAATGTCAAGCCGGTCGTGGAAGCGGCGGAGCACTTCGGAGTGATACTTGCCATAGAACCCGTATGGAAGCACATAGTATACGGTCCGGAGCAGGCAAGGTATGTGCTTGACGAGGTGGGAAGTCCCAATCTGCAGATCATCTTCGATCCGGTCAATATGCTGTATAAGGGCAATGCTGACAGGCAGGATGAGATCATAGAGACGACCTTTAAGCTGCTTAAGGATGATATAGCGGTGGTACATATGAAGGACTTTAAGCCGGAGGGAGACGAGCTTAAGTCAATCCCGGCAGGTATGGGAGAGCTTAACTATGAGCTGCTCTTATCCAAGATAAAGGAGTATAAGCCATATGTGCAGTGCACACTTGAAAATACATCTCCGGATAATGCCGTAAGGACAGCGGAATACATACAGCAGATGTATGACAGGATATAGGATAAGCAAAGACAACAGATAAGAAAGAACTGATAAAAACAAGAGAGAAAAGAAAGGTAAGGTAGACAAATGGAATTAAGAACAGCATGCTCACCCGCAGATGAGAAGTACTATGACACACAGAGGTTAAGAAAGGAATTCCTCATAGATGACCTTTTTAAGCCTGATGACATTAAGCTTGTATACAGCCATATAGACAGGATAATAACAGGCTCGGCGGTGCCCGTTAAGGAGAAGCTTGTCCTTAAGGCGGGAGATGAGCTCAGAGCGGAGTATTTTCTGCAAAGAAGAGAGATGGGAGTCATCAATATAGGTGGAGCAGGCATCATTACCATAGACGGCAGGGATTATGAGGTCGGATATAAGGAAGGAATGTATATAGGAATGGGGAAGAGAGATATAAGCTTTGCATCCGTATCAGGTGAAAAGCCGGCAAAGTTCTATATTAATTCGGCTCCGGCCCATATGACATATCCCACGGTTCTCATTAAGAGAGAGGGTACGCCTTCTGAGGATGTAGTGATCATTAAGGATGAGAATAAGAAGGAATTGGGCTCGCTTGAGGGCTCCAATCACAGAGTCATCAATAAGTACATACTGCCCGGTCAGGTGGAGAGCTGCCAGC
>DGII01000112.1 GCA_002393095.1 Lachnospiraceae bacterium UBA3826
ACCATACACTGATACTGGTTCCAGATATTGACCATACGGCAGAGCTTATCATCCTCTGTCTCAAGAGTATACTTGCCAAGGAGGTTGTCCCAGTAGTCGCAGAGTGCCTTGAATGCCGCATCTGCCTGCTCTGTAGTCTTGTACCTGTCAAGCATCTCATGTGCTTTCTTCTTATTGATAACGTTAAGTGCTTCCCACTTGTCGTTCTTGTCATTCTCTATATAGCCGAGCACGAATACATATGTAACCTCCTCTCCGGGCTTAAGTGTTGCCTTAAGCTGGAAGGAACCGCAGGGGGACCAGCCGCTTGCGATTTTGTTGGTAGCAGCGCCCTTTTCCACAACTTCGGGATTGGAAGGGCTTCTGTAAGCTCCAAGGAATGTATCCCTGTCGGTATCAAATCCCGCAACAGGTGCGTTCACAGCATATACCGCATAATGATTACGGCGCTCTCTGTACTCGGTCTTGTGATAGATCACACCCGGCTCTATCTCCACCTCGCCGGTATTAAGGTTACGCTGGAAGTTGGATGAATCATCCACAGCATTCCATAGACAGAATTCTATATAAGAGAAAACGTCGATATTTTTCTCGCTGCTTCCGTTATTCTTAAGAGTAAGCTTGTTGATCTCACAATTATCTCCGATAGGAACGAAAGCCGTTACGCTGGCTGCAAGATCATTCTTGCTACTTTCAAATATGGTATATCCGAGTCCGTGGCGGCATGCATAAGAGTCAAGCTCTGTCTGTGTAGGCTGCCAGCCGGGATTCCATGTCACGCCGTTATCCTTAATATAGAAGTAACGGCCGTTGTTATCATAGGGAACATTGTTATAACGATATCTTGTCAGACGCAAAAGCTTGGCATCCTTATAAAAAGAATAGCCGCCGCCCGTGTTGGATATCAGCGAGAAGAAGTTCTCGCAACCAAGGTAGTTGATCCAAGGCAGAGGTGTCTTGGGTGAAGTGATTACATACTCTTTCTTCGAGTCATCGAAATGTCCATACTTCATAGTGATTTCTCCCTTACATTGAATAATCTTTGCCACTTTTTCGAAAACGATTAAGTAAACGGAGAAAAAAGAGCACCCTTTTTATGTAAGGATGTAACCAAATTATATAGGAAGATAATACCAATGTCAACGATTATAAGGTTATTTTATGAACAAAATGTGAATGAGAAAAATTGCACAAATTACACATATGGTTTCTGTTAAAAACTAACAAAAAGAATAAAAATGAACAAAAAATGAACAAAAAGTACTTGCAGGTCAAATTAAAAAGAGTTATATTAGCCTTACGAAAACGATTAAGTAAACAACCCCGGAGAGCACAATGGTTTCGATGAAGGACATCTCGGCGGCTTGTGGCGTCTCTGTAGCAACTGTTAGTAAAGCTCTTAACGATCATAAAGACGTAGGTGAAGACACCAAGTCTCGCATAAGACAAGCAGCTAAAGAGATGGGGTACTTCCCCAATTCGTCTGCGAGAGCGCTTAAGACTAACAAAAGCTATAATATAGGAGTTTTGTTTGTGGACGAGGCTCCGCAGAGTGGACTGACGCATGAGTACTTCGCATCAATCCTTGACAGCTTCAAGGTAACGGTGGAGGCCAAGGGATACGACATTACTTTTATTAATTGCAACAAGGTAAGAAAAGGAAGATTGTCGTATCTGGAACACAGCAGATTCAGAGGAGTGGACGGAGTACTGATAGCCTGTGTTGACTTTACCGATAAGGAAGTAACGGAGCTTATAGACAGCGACATTCCGGTTGTTACCATAGACTATCCGGCAGATGACAGGCTGGCCGTGATATCGGACAATGAAAAAGGAATAGAGGAACTTCTTAAGTTCGTATATGCCAAAGGACATCGTAGGATTGCATATATATACGGACAGAGCGGATCGCTTGTTACGAAGACAAGACTTAATAAGTTCAAAGAGACGGCTAAGGAGCTGGGGCTTAAGATACCGGACAGGTTCTTAATAAAAGGAAAGTACAGAGACATTCCTTTGGCAGCGAAGAGCACGGATGAATTGTTGGATATGAAGAATCGTCCCACATGCATCTTTTATCCCGATGACTATTCGGCAATAGGCGGGATGAATGAGATCAAAGCAAGAGGACTTAATATTCCGGATGATATCTCCATAGTGGGATTTGACGGAAGCGATATAGTGGCCAAGATCGAGCCGAAGCTTACGACGATCATTCAGGACACAAGAATGATGGGAAGGATCGCAGCGGATAATCTGATCAATCTTATTGAGAAGCCCGGTAAGACACCTAAGGATCATGTAGTGATAGAAGGTATACTTGAAAGGGGCGGATCTGTCGGTCAGGTAAGTGCAACTTAAGATACTTGACAGACATGATATAATTTATTTTGGTTTTAGCCACATGGTGTGGTTAGAATAAATTTTCATTATTTCATTAAAATGGAGGGATTTATAATGAAAAAGAAGTTACTTAGCTCATTATTGAGCGTAGCCATGGTTTCTGCATTACTTGTAGGCTGTGGCAGCACAGCAGCTCCTGCAGCAGAAGCACCTGCAGCAGAGGCACCCGCAGCAGAGGCACCTGCAGCAGAGGCACCTGCAGCAGACGCAGCAGCAACAGACGCAGCAGCTCCCGCAGCAGACGAAGGAAAGGTTCTTAACATCTACTGCTGGAACGAAGAGTTCAAGTCAAGACTTACAGATCACTATCCCGGATATGAGGAAGTTGATGCTACTCATGGTAAGATCGGTGATGTAGACGTTGTATGGACTATCACACCTTCTGATGACAATGCATACCAGAACAAGCTCGATGAGGTTCTTCCCGGCAATGCAGATGCAGCAGCAGATGACAGAGTTGACCTCTTCCTTGTAGAGGCTGACTACGCACTTAAGTATGTAGACGAGGATGTTACTCTTCCCGTTGCAGATCTCGGTATTACAGATGCAGACGTAGCTAACCAGTATCAGTACACAAAGGATATCGTTACTGATTCAACAGGCAAGCTTAAGGGTGTATCTTGGCAGGGATGTCCCGGTGTCCTCATCTACAACAGAGAGGCTGCTAAGGAAGTTCTTGGTTCAGACGACCCTGATAAAGTTCAGGAAGCAGTTAAGGATTGGGATACATTCCTTGCTACAGCTAAGAAAATGAAGGATGCTGGTTACAAGATGACAGCAACAGCTAACGATACATACCGTGTATTCTCTGACAACGCAGGTAAGGTTGTAGAGAACGGTGCTATCAAGGTTGATGACACAATCAAGAAGTGGGTTGACATGTCTAAGGAGATGGTTGATGCAGGCGAGACAGGCACAGGCGATCTCTGGGGCGATGACTGGTCAGCAGGTTTCTATCCTGAAGGAAAGGTATTCTGCTACTTCGGACCCGCATGGCTTATCGACTTCTGTATGGCAGCTGATGATGAGGCTTCTATAGCTCATGCAGGCGGCTGGGGCGCAACAACAGGTCCTCAGGGCTTCTCTTGGGGCGGAACATGGATCTGCGCAGCTAACGGTACAGATAACGCCAGTCTTGTAGGCGACATCATGAAGAAGCTTACATGCACAACAGACATCATGCTCGACATCGTTAAGGCTGATAACGACTTCGTTAACGACAAGCCCGCTATGGAGCAGATGGCAGCTGATACATCATATGGTGATGCAGTACTCGGTGGACAGAATGCACTTGCTATGTTCTGTGCAGGTGCTGAGAAGATTGACAGAAGCAACATGACAATCTACGATCAGGGTTACACAGAGTCATTCCAGCAGGCTATGAAGGAGTACTTCGAGGGCAACGCTACATATGAGGAGGCACTTGATCTCTTCTACACAAGCGTAACAGAGAAGTATCCTGAGCTTACATACTAAGATTAGGTATATAATCTAAGCTTACAATAGAGTAGTATATTGTGCCTGCCTTAGCGGGCAGGCACTGACTACTCTATATTTTTTACCCAAATATTATAAATTTTCACAAAAAAAAGAGAAATTCAGAATATTTTTTGTACACTTATGTGGTATAATAGTACTACCATATAAGTGCAGAGCTAACGAATATTCTGAAAGCAACGGTTTTCAGTATATCCGTTAGCTCTGCGGAGTTAAAATATTTAGGAATGGGGGCTACACAATGGCTACAGAAAAGAAAAAGACCAGTCAGGTTGTCAAGTACAACAAGTGGGGCTACATATTCTTGATCCCTTTCGTTGTTGTATATCTGATTTTTCAGATGATTCCACTCATATCAACTATATATAACAGTTTCTTTGAGAATTATATGAGTGGTCTTAAGCAGATCGGACCCACATGGGTAGGACTGCAGAATTATATCACCATTTTCCAGAATGGTGATGTGCCTAAGTATTTCGGTAATACAATGGTGATGTGGATTGCAGGCTTCATACCTCAGATCGTATTATCACTGTTGCTTGCTGCATGGTTTGCAGACACAAGACTTAGAGTTAAGGCTTCCGGTTTCTTCAAGACCGTTATATATATGCCTAACCTTATAATGGCATCGGCATTCGCTATGTTATTCTTTACATTGTTCTCTGAGACGGGACCTATCAACAGTCTTCTTATCCAGATGGGTATGATAGATACTCCGTATAAGTTCCTTTCACATGTGGTATCAGCAAGATCTCTTGTAGCATTCATGAACTGCTTGATGTGGTTCGGTAATACCACTATACTCCTTATGGCAGGAATGATGGGTATAGATAATGCACTTTTCGAGGCAGCACAGGTGGATGGAGCCACATCTACTCAGGTGTTCTTCAGAATCACACTTCCTCTGCTCCGCCCGATACTTCTGTTTGTTATGATCACATCGCTTATAGGTGGTCTGCAGATGTTCGATGTACCTCAGATATTAACCAATGGTGAAGGTACTCCCATGAGACAGTCCATGACTATGATCATGTACCTGAATAAGCATCTGTTCAGCAAGAACTACGGTATGGCAGGTGCCATGTCGGTATTCCTGTTCATCATAACCGGAATATTGAGTCTGATAGTATTCAAGTTCTCTACCAGTGAGAGCAACGATTAGGAAGGGAGGAAAGAATATGCCGAACGAAGAATATAATGACGTTGAAGGCGGTCTCGGTATCATAGCCAGACGTGTAATTGCATATATAGTATTGATACTTCTTACATTCCTCTGCTTATTCTGGTTTTATCTGCTGTTCATCAATTCGACCAGATCTCATGCAGAGCTTAACAGAGGATTTACTCTGATGCCGAGTAAGTACCTTGTTCAGAATTTTAACAATGTTATTCACGGTACACAGCCTATAATGACAGGTATGCGTAACAGCTTCCTTGTTGCAGCATTGTGTGCGATACTCAGTACATACTTCTCAGCCATGACAGCATATGCTATCCATGTATATGACTTCAAGGCTAAGAAAGCCATATTCACATTCATACTTGCGGTTATGATGATACCTACACAGGTTACTGCACTTGGTTTCATCAAGTTGATAGGTAATCTTAAGCTTATGAATTCATTCATACCGCTTATTGTTCCTTCAATAGCAGCACCTGCAACATTCTATTATATGAAGCAGTATATGGAGAGTGCTTTGCCTCATGCTATAGTTGAGGCAGCCAGAATAGACGGTTCATCAGAGTGGAGAACTTTCAATACCATCTCCCTTCCCATAATGAAGCCGGCCATTGCGGTACAGATGATATTCACATTTGTAGCCAACTGGAATAACTACTTCACTCCTGCGCTGGTACTTAGCAAGGACAATATGAAGACATTGCCTATATTGATAGCACAGTTACGTGCAGCCGACTTCCTTAAGTTCGATATGGGTCAGGTATATGTAACGATAGCACTTTCTATCGCACCTGTTATAATAGTATATCTGTTCTTATCAAGAAGCATAGTGGGCGGTGTAGCTGTAGGCAGCGTTAAGGGTTGATGCGTTAGACGGTTATTGATAGCTTTGGTTTTGTGTAATTATGGCCACCCGGATTGAGTGTTCAATTTGGGTGGCTATTTTTAAACGGGGTATAAGCATGGCAGAACAAAAGGATATGATCTTGGAAGTAACAGATGATACAAAAGATCTGACGGAAGCCGATATTGAAACTTCAGGCAAAAAGAAGAGCAGGAAGGAAAAGAAGATCAAGCTCCCGGGATTAAAGTCCGGCAGGCTTCCAGGAGTAGAATTGCCTGGTAAGCTAAAAAAACCGGGCAAACCAAAAAAGAAGATAGGCTCGATCTTCACGATGAAGCTTATTGCGGTATGTGCTGTTCCGATGTTAGTGGTTGCGATAGTAATTACCACGTTGTCTGTACGAACACTTAAAAGATCCATTGAATCGGAGATAGAGAAGTCTCTTCGTATCATGGCAGCCTGTACCGCTGAGACATATAACAATCTCTATAAGGGAGAATACAAGCAGAATAAGGGAGGTAAGGTCACGAAGGGTGACAATACCATATCCGGTAAGAATGACCTCATAGATGCTCTTAAGGAACAGACAGGATTCGATATATCCCTTATATACGGTGATATGCGCCTTATCACTACTATGAAGAAGGACGGTGGTGAGGGAAGACGTATCAACGGAAGTAATGTGGAGGAGGAATATCTAGAGAGGATCAATGCCGGTGAAGAGATATTCTTAAAGGGTGTGACAATCAAGGAGCTCAATGCCGAGGATGGTTCCGGTACGGAATGTTATCTCTATTATACTCCCTTATATAATCCGGACGGTTCTATAGTAGGAGCCATAGAGGTAGCAACTCCTTCCGCATATGTGGAGCAGACCACAGGTGCACAGACCGTTACGATCCTTGTTGTTGCCATTGTATTCATCATAATTGCCATAGCATTCGCCCTTTTAATATCAGGCAGAATGGGTCGTGCCATGAGGAAGATCAAGGATTTCCTTATTACGGTCAAGGATGGCAAGCTGGATGCACAACCCAGCAAGAGCACACTTAAGAGAAAAGATGAGCTGGGAGATATATACCGCACTTCCATAGAATTGCAGCAATCCCTTACGGGAATAGTGGGCAGTATCGTGGAAGCGGCTGAAGCACTTGGAGAATCGGCAGGCAATCTGTCTTCAATGGCGGATAATTCCAGCGGTACGGTGACTGCAGTAGCGGATGCTACGGGTCAGATAGTTGAGAGAGCATCTTCACAGGCATCAGATGCCAAGTATACATCTGATGGTGTTACCGAGATGAATGAGGAGATCAAGCGGATCAAGTCAGATATGGCAAGTCTGGTGACCTATGCCGAGTCCATGGCGGAAGCCGAGCAGAAGAACAGGGATATTGTTGAGGAGCTGCATTCACAGTCCGATATGACGAGACAGTCTCTTGACAAGGTTCAGGAGCAGATCGACAGGATGAACAAGTCCGTTCAGAGCATTGAGAAGGCGACTACGCTTATAACCGATATAGCGGATGAGACAGAGCTGCTCTCGCTCAATGCCTCAATAGAGGCGGCCAGAGCAGGAGAGGCCGGACGAGGCTTCTCCGTAGTGGCAGAGCAGATAGGCAAGCTTGCGGATCAGTCTAATTCATCTACAGGCGAGATCACACTTATTATCAAAGAGGTTATGGATGTTGCCAAAGAAACCGCTGTTATCATGAAGGAAGTATATGATGCGATGGATGTTCAGCAGAGAAAGCTTGACGAGACGAGAGAGCAGTCGCAGCATGTATCAGACAGTGTAGACAAGTCTATTGAGAATATCTCGGAGATAAGCGCTAAAGTGGACAGACTTCGTGAATCAAGCCATGATATCAAGAAGTCGGTTATCACACTTGCTGAGGTATCCGAGCGTACTGCGAATACCGCGGAGGGAACTATAGGAACTGTTGAGAGTATGCAGGACACTATGACAGAGCTTAAGACTGCGGCAGACAGACTTACGGTTCTGTCGGACAGACTCAATGATTCCCTTGGTGCATTCAGGATCTAATGATTATATCAAGCCGGACTGTGGTCATCATGACTGCAGTCCGGCATTGTATATAAAGGATGAGAATATGAGATTATCCGAGAGAATACAGGAGATATTAAGCAGGCTTGATAATGAATACGGCACTGATTACAGGTGCTATCTGGAGCATGATAATGCGTGGCAGTTACTTATTGCCACAATCTTAAGTGCGCAGTGTACAGATGCCAGAGTCAATATAGTTACTAAGGAGCTTTTTGTAAAATATCCGGATATAGATGCATTCGCGAAGGCTAAGCTGTCCGAGCTTGAACAGGATATCAGATCCACTGGCTTTTATCATAATAAGGCGAAGAATATAATAGCCTGCTGTAAGATGTTGAGGGATGAGTATGACGGAGAAGTTCCGTCTGATATAGAAGAGCTTACGAAGCTGCCCGGGGTCGGACGCAAGACTGCCAACGTGATAAGAGGCAATATATATGACATTCCATCTATTGTGGTGGATACACATGTGAAGAGGATATCATATAAGCTGGGGATCACTGGGGAGACTGACCCGGAAAAGATAGAATATGACCTTATGAAGAAGCTTCCGAGAGATCATTGGATATTATGGAATATACATATAATCACTCTTGGACGGACAATATGCAAGGCTGTTAATCCTGATTGCGAGAACTGCTTCCTTAGGGAGCTGTGTCCGGAAGGGAATAAGAGCAGACCACGCAGCAGAAGTAAGGCTTAGTATGCTGGTACATCCGGATAGAGTTCATTAAGCTTATTAAGTATGGGGCGCGCCATAATGGAATTAAGTGTCTCGGCGCTTCTCTTAAGCCATGCGATGCCTTTGTTGTTGCCATTTGTGCTGTATATGGAGGCAGCCAGATAGAAGCTGCTGCTGACATCGCTCCTTATTTTGATGGCATATTCAAGTACCTTAAGAGCATCTTCATCATTGCCTTGTTCATGAAGTCTCTGTGCCCATTTCTGCAGGGTACGGACTAAAAGAGTATAGTTGGTATCAGCCTTAGACAGCGTCGTAATGTTGGGCGCACCATATTCAAGCTTAAGATCGGTATTGGTGATACCGGTGAAATTGGCTATGGGTTCACCCTTAAGAGACAGAATATCATCCATACATTCCTTAATGATATCATCGGTACTATCTTCATCCATGGGAAGCTCATCGTAGGGAACGGATATGAAATCAACATTGTCCAAGGGCTTACGTCTTACACTGTTGGCTCTTATCTCACGGGCCCAGAATTCCTCCCTGTTCTTGCGTATCCTTCTGTTGGAACGGCGTATGTTCAGCATGAAGATAACGGAAAGTATGACAAAAGTGAAGAATATGGGGAATCTGCCGATTCCGCTTGCTAATGAATTTATATTCATATATAATCCTTTATGTAAGTAATCAACAAAAATCGGAGGCAAAATATGTTCAATATGAACAATAAAAATCGAAGATTGATATCAACGATAATAATACTTGCTCTTGTAATAGCCATGGTTGGCGGAGTATTGGCGGCTGCATTGCTATAACCTTATTATATAATTTATCACAATATGAGAAGATTATCATTACTTTTAAGCACAATTGTATTACCTGTGACATTCTTTTTTGCCTTGGGAGTATCCGTTCTGCCTGTTAATGCCGCGGGAGCGACTGTAAATGATGATACCGTGATAGTGAACGGGATAAGTATAGGAGATACGGATGTGTCGGGTATGACCGTGACAGAAGCATCCGGGATCATCACGGAGAAGGTCAACAAAGCGAAGAACTCTGTTATAACAGTATATCTGGTGGATAATGAAAGCGAAGAGCTTTCGCTTGCGGATATAGATCTTAAATGGCTTAATACGGATGTGGTAAGGGAGGCGGCTTCCTACGCCAACAGCGGTAATATAATCAAGAGATATAAGGACAGGAAGGATATTGAGCGTGACGGAATAAGGATACCTATTAAGTACAGTGTGTCCAAGTCTGCTATAGAGCAGTTTGTCACGGAACGCTGTATACAGTATAACAGAGAGGCTGTGGATGCGACTCTGGAAAGGACTGATGACGGCTTTAATGTAATTCCCGGAGTTCAGGGCGCAGTAATAGATGAGAAGGCGGCGGTAGATTATCTGACAGGCTTTATCACGGAGGAATGGAGCGGAAGAGCATGTGAACTTGAGCTTCCCATTATTACAGACGAACCCAAGGGAACTGAAGAGGAATTGTCTCAGGTTAAGGACCTGCTTGGTACATATTCGACCTTTTTCAAGAATTCCAACGCCGAGAGAGCTGCCAACATAATCAATGGATGTAAGCTTGCAAGCGGAGTGACCGTATATCCCGGTGAAGAGTATTCGGTATATGAGAATATCCGGCCTTTTTCCGAAGACAATGGTTACAAAATGGCCGGCTCTTATCTAAACGGTGTAGTGGTAGACAGTCTGGGCGGTGGAATATGTCAGGTATCGACTACGCTTTACAATGCGGTCATAAGGGCAGAGCTTGATGTGACTGAGAGGCATAACCACGGAATGACAGTATCTTATGTACCCGTATCACAGGATGCGGCCATAGCAGAATCATCGGGAATGGACATGAGATTTGTCAATAATACGGATTATCCGGTATATGTGGAGGGTGTGATAACAGAGGATCGGGAGATAAGATTCAATATATTCGGTAAAGAGACAAGACCTGAGGGCAGAAGTCTGGATTTTGAGACTAATATCTTAGAAACCATTGAGCCCGAAGGAGAGAGGGTAGTAGGTTCCTCTGACAAGCCTGTGGGATTCTATTCTACACAGGGGGTACATGTAGGATATAAGGCCGAGCTTATCAAGATCGTCAGGCAGGACGGTAAGGAGGTGAGCCGCGAGGTGATCAACAGAAGCACCTATAAGGCTACACCAAGGACAGCCCTTATAGGGACCGCATCGGATGATCCGGCTGCGGTGGCTGCCATAAAGGAGGCAATAGATACGGGAAGTATAGACTACGCTGTGGGAGTGGCTGCAGGATACGCTCTTCAGGCAGCCGTGATGGCAGCAGAGGCAGTCGGCGCACCGTAATATGTGATCTTAGGCTTTGGAGAATGCGGATGAAGACTGGAAAAGTATCTGAGAACATCATTAAAAGATCGGTACTTAAGAATATAAGCAAAGTGAGCGCAGAGGATTACCCTGACTGCGCTCTTTTTACAGGGTATGTCTCTTATGAGGGTACGGGTGAGAGCGGAGCACACGCACTTATTAAAGCTGCGAACAGGGCTGTGCAGGAGGGATACAGACCGGTAAGAGCAGCTCTTAGCGTTACCATGCCGCAGCGTATGAAGGAGAAGAGGCTTAAGGAGATCATAGCCTCCGCTGACAGAGAGGCAGTACAGAGGAATATAGCCATAATCTCCGGTCACAGCGAGAGCATACCTGAGCTTAAGTACCCTATAGTTACTGTAGTATTGTGGGCAGTATGTGCATATGAGAACAGGACTTATAAGCAAAATGACAGATGTGTCACTAATAAGAGAGGACTTAAGCTGGCAGCTCCGGGACAGACTGTGATCATGACCAAGTGGGCAGGGATATACGGTTCGGCTCTGCTTGCTACGGAACATGCCAAGGGTCCGGATACTAAGTATCCTCCGTTTTTGACGGAAGAAGCAAGAGAACTGTGGCAGTTCGTATCAGTAGAAAAGGAAGCAGCCATAGCATATGAGGAGTGTGCAAGCTGTATGTATGCGTGCTCCGACGGAGGAGTGTATGCGGGATTATGGAAGCTTGCGGACAGAAGCGGAGTCGGTATAGAGGCTGAGCTTAAGTCGATACCGATACGGCAGGAGACGGTGGAGCTGTGCGAATACTATGATATCAACCCATACAGGATGAATAGTGACGGAAGCCTGTTGATCGCTACGGAAAAGCCGGATGAGTTGATAGGCAGGCTTATAGATGAGGAGATACCTGCATGTGTGATAGGTCGTGTCACTGAGGGGATAGACAGGGTCATTATCTCCGGAGAAGAGAAGAGATTTCTGGAAGAACCGACACAGGATGAATTATGTAAGGTTTTGTGGTAAAATAGATTGATCGTTGTATAAGTGATTCGTATTATACGGAAAGGAACAGAATGAGAGAGGATATACTTAGGATACTGGAGAAGAACAGTCGTATAGGAATAGATGAACTTGCAATAAGACTGGGAGCGGATGAAGTAGCGGTAGCCAACGAGATCAAGGCTATGGAGACAGAGGGAGTGATATGCGGTTATCATACCCTGATAGACTGGGAGAAGACATCCATTGAGACGGTATCGGCGCTTATAGAGGTAAGTGTGACACCTCAGAGGGGACAGGGCTTTGACAGCATTGCAGAACGTATATACAATTATCCGGAGGTACAGGCGGTATACCTTATGTCGAGTGGTTATGATCTGTTGGTGAATATGGAGGGCAAGACTCTTAAGGAGGTAGCAAGCTTCGTGTCGGATAAGCTCTCTACGCTTGATTCGGTGGTGGGTACAGCCACACACTTTGTACTGAAGAAGTACAAGGATCACGGAACAATACTGGCCAAAAAGAAAAAGGACGAGAGGGAGAAATTCGTGTTATGACAAAAGATCCTTTATCAGCAGTAACGGTTGCTTTAAAGCCGTCCGGAATCAGAAAATTCTTCGATGTGGTTAATGAAATGCCGGATGCCATCTCACTTGGCGTGGGAGAGCCCGACTTCGATACTCCATGGCATATAAGGGAAGAGGGTATATTCTCTCTTGAGAAAGGACGTACCTTCTATACCTCCAATTCCGGACTTATGGAGTTAAGGCAGGAGATAGATAATTATTTAAGCAGGCGTTTTGGTGTATCCTACGATCCGAAGAAGGAGATGCTCATTACGGTAGGCGGTTCTGAGGGCATCGATTTGGTTTTCAGGGCGATGATCAATCCGGGTCAGGGTGAAGAGATCATCATCCCACAGCCGAGCTATGTATCTTATGAGCCCTGTGCGATCTTAGCAGGCGCCAAGCCTGTGATCATAGACCTTAAGGCTGAGAATGACTTCAGACTTACGGCCGAGGAGCTTAAGGCAGCCATCACACCCAAGACCAAGATACTTGTGCTTCCTTTTCCCAATAATCCAACCGGAGCAGTGATGGAGCGCAAGGATCTGGAGGAGATAGCTCCCATACTTATTGAGAATGATATATATGTACTGTCAGATGAGATATATGCGGAGCTTACATATACGGATAAGGGTCATGTAACCATTGCGTCACTTCCCGGTATGAAGGATAGGACTATTCTTATCAATGGATTCTCCAAGGCATATGCAATGACAGGATGGAGACTGGGATATGCTTGTGCACCGAAAGAAATAATTGAACAAATGCTGAAAATTCATCAGTTCGCAATTATGTGTGCACCTACAACAAGCCAGTATGCAGC
>DGII01000142.1 GCA_002393095.1 Lachnospiraceae bacterium UBA3826
TGCCCTGAATAGCATATTGCAGGATGGACTTCTTCATATCCTCCGGGAACTTAGCATTGAACTGTTCCAGCTTCTCATAAGCCTCGGCATAGCGGTCAATATACGGAAGAAGCTCCTCTATCTTGGCGACGATACGATGCTGTTCTCCAAGCGGTGGTAATGGTATCACTATTGCATCCCACAGTGCTCTATTAATTATAGGGGTCGCTGTTCCTCCCGAGTTTTCCTTCATATAGACCTTAAAATAATAGCTATCTAAAATATAATAAACATACTTGCTATCAGATATTAAAGGATAAATAGAATTAATTTGCTGGTTAAATGTTACCTCTTTGTCAACCAAAGCACATTTTCCTATACTACCGCCTATACATACTTGTAATACAGAGTCTGCTGGGGTAACACGACCATATTCTTTTCCTTCTTCGGAAAGCCCCTGATTATCATAGTTAACAACTCCATTTTGAATATCCCCAGGGCCCAAAAATGGAATACAATTTCCAAAATACTCTGGATGAGATTTTTTTGGAGTATTTCCGGTTTGTGTTACTCCAACAGAACATACCCTTGCCCACTTCCAACTTTCCGGAATGTCGAAAGGAATCTCGTCCTCTGAAATCTCGGCAAGAATCTTCTCTTTCTTTATCTTTCCTTCCTTGATCAGTTTCTGCTTCTCTACCTGTATCTTCTGATACAGTTCTTCCGCCGCCCCTCTTCCGGTCTCTGCTCCACAAGTTTTCCCTGTATAGCCATCTGGAGGATACTTGCTTTTAATTGTTCAGGTGTCATTGCTCATCCTCCATCTTGGAATGTGTACTGATAAAGAACTGCTTCTGGCGCTCGATCTCCTGCTGCAGTTCCTCCTGTGTAGGCATAAATGCCATATATTTCGCCGCAAACAGCCTATCATTATCATTCAGCACGGAATACTTCGCTATCGTGCTATCAGTGTCCGTGCATAGCAGCACACCCACTGTCGGATTATCATTTTCATCCTTGATGGTATCATCATACATGCGGACATACATATCAATCTGACCGATATCCTGGTGAGACAACTTGTGAGTTTTCAGTTCAAACAGAACGAAACATTTCATCCTGTAATTATAAAAAACCAGGTCGATATAAAAATCACCCGTCTCTGTTACGATATGCTTCTGGCGCTCCACAAAGGCAAACCCCTTGCCAAGCTCCATGATGAACTTTTCCAGATTGTCGATAAGTGCCTGCTCAAGCTGCGACTCGTTATAATCCGAATTGTTATGAAATCCCAAAAACTCAGCGACCACCGGACTCTTGATATACTCCAACGGATCTGCTTTTTCGGATATAGTCTTGTTTAAAGGGAGTCCTTTTCTCTGGTTGGATAATAACCTTTCGTAATACTGCGTTGATATATTACGATCCAGTTCCCTGGTGCTCCACTGCTGTTCGGAAGCCTCCCTGATATACCATTCCCTTGATTCCTGCGATGCAACTGCCAGTACCCGCCTGAAATGGGTCCATGTCAGATTGTGAACGCACGCGTTCACAATCTCATAATCACGGAAACAGATATAAAACTTACGATAATAATCGAGGTTTCTCTTGCTGAACGCATTTCCGTATTCTTTTGTCAGCTCGTCCGAAAGCTGACGGATCAGACGTTTTCCATAGTCAGCCCTATCCTGTCCGTGCTGTTCTTCCTCTACGATCTTTTTCCCGATATTCCAGTATGTCTGCACCGCAATGCTGTTTACAGCACCAAAAGCAGCGTATCTGCTCTCGTCAATGATCCGGCGAATATCATTTACAATATTATTCTGCAATTCATCCATTCTGCTCACCTCCCGGCAAAAGCATACAATTCCAATAATATTATAAACTTTGCAGGGTGATAAATCTATTTCAACATTTTTAGTTAATTAAAAGTCCCTTTCAGCATACATCACCCGTAACACGGTTGTGCACAGCGGTCATTACAGCTTATATCCGGTGCCTACAGCAAGTGCTACAGCCCTTCCCGTATCATCGGATATACTTATATTAAATACCGATGTCGTTCTTCCGGACTTAACACACTCTGCTTTGGCGATAAGCCTGCTCCCTTTGGGCCGGCTTAAGAAGTTGATACTGACATCCAGTGCGGTTGTATACTTATGTATATGATTGGATAACACAGCCTGAGCAAAGTCAGCCAGAGTGAACATTACGCCACCCATCACTCCGCCCATGGCATTCCTATGATCCTCCCTTATATCCATACTGCACACACAGCATTCTTCACTAAGCTCATCTATCGTTATCCCGTTCACCATAGCGAACTTATCACCTGCGAAGTATTCTCTCGCTTCCTCTATCGTATTAAACTGACCCATTTAATCCTCCATACCGTATACAAATCGCTGTATAACTATATAAACTGTATAAAAATGAAATCACTCATTTTCACACTATCCTTCTTATATAAAAGGTCCTGCAATCACCTTGCCGTCTCTCTTTTGACCGTTATAGTCAACATCGAACACGATGTCCGTACCATCCGGATTCTCGAATCTCTCCTCAGGCTCGAATGCCATGCCCAAAGTATCCGTCTCTATAAGCTTTGCCTGCGGCAGATATTGCATATAATCACTTTCAACCGAATATTTACCATCCTCACACTTTAGGGCGACATGTATGTCATGTGTCGTATCGACAGTACAGTCATCTTCTATATCACAGGGCTTGGCGCCGTTGAAGAATACATTACCGCCTGTCCATACAGGCAGCGGCATATAGTACTTATCCCTTCCGTCCGCATCGCCCTCGCCGCAGTATCCCTCGAAGTAGCTCTTCCAAGTCTCCTCTCTCATATAGCCTGAGTAGCTTACGGTGCCTGCGATAAAGTTGGCATCATCCCACTCACCGTCCTTGTCATCCTTGCATATCTCCAAGAGTCCATCTCTTACCTTGGGCTGAATGAATACATTATTATAGAAGCGCACATCTCCGTGAAGTATAGACATAACACCTGTTATATCAGTGCTGTGCGGCTTATGTATCGGAGTATATCTGGTCGAATCGTACTTGCTTGTTCCGTTCTTAACGCCTCTTCCGACTGCCGTAAGAGAGCCATAGAAGAGATTATGCACGAATGCCACGCCCTGCGTAGGTATCTTCACTGCACGCTCGGATAAGAATATATTGTTGTCAAAAAGCGCCGGTCCGTGTGCTATCTCTATGAACACATCCTCTCCGAGTCCCAACCCCTCCTTATTCTCCGGCTTAAGGAGATAGTCTCTTGCAAGGCAATTGTCGTGGAAGAGATTGCTGCTTATCCTCGTACCCTGCGTCTGCCAGTCAAGCCATATGCCTCTGACACAGTCATGAATATGATTATTCCTTATTATCACATCAATGGCTGCGTGAAGCTTGATACCGCCTATCTCTGCTCCCGCCAGATTCCTCTTATTATTGATATGATGGATATGGTTATTCTCGATCACAGAGAATACACAGCCCAGGTTCCCCACTATACCCGTCTGACCGCAGTCATGGATATCGCAGTTGCGTACAATATGAGAGCCTATGGTCTCCTTGCTCCAGCCGTCAAGCTGAGCTATGAACGAACAGTCACGCTGGGTCTGGGCGCCATCCTTGTACTTTATCTTGGACCATTTATTATCATTATTCTGCTGCCTGTATTTACCAAGGGATATACCGGAGCACTTGGACTCATATATCTCACAGTCCTCTATCACCCAGCCCTTAGACCAGTGCGGACCTATCATCCCCTCCTGAAGCGCTGTGGGCGGAGCCCACTGTGTGGCAGCCTGACGCACGGTGAAGCCTGATAATGTGATATAATTCACATGCTCACTTACAGGCCAGAAGCAATGTGGTCTTACCGTTATCTCCGTGTTCGCCTTATTGGGGTCAACACCTTGGAAATTCGCATATATCAGGGTACTGTCACTTTTTTCATCCTGACAGGTATACCATGTATGCAGAGTATACTCCCTGTCCCATGAGCCGTCATAATACTCAGGTCTAAGCACCTTCTCAAGACTGTCCTGCTCATAGAATGACTTACCGTCTAAGAATACATCACCGGTGTGGGCAGGTGTACCCTGATTAAGCCAGTCGCCCCACACAAGAGTCGTATACGGGTTATGAGCGCCGAAGTAGGCATTGTCTATCTTAACCCTCCATACATCACCATCATAGTGCTCCCAGTTATTGACAGTATCCGCGCCGGTTATCACCGCCTTAAGAGGCTCCTCGCTTCTGTACACTATCCGGTCGGCTTCAGTACCGGCATTTATGGGATTCACATCCTCTCTGTATATTCCCGCAGCGACTATGACCTCATCTCCGGGAAGAGCTGCGGTTGCTGCCTGACCTATCCTCTTATAAGGATGCTCTCTGCTTCCGTCACCGTTAGTTATCGCGTTACAATCCACATAGATCTTCATTTTGCTTCCTCCTTATCTGTATCTGTCATACCTTCCTAAGCAGCAGCTTGACAGTGAAGCCGTTGTCATTATAGTACTCTGCGTCCCCGCCTTGCTTCTTCATATATAATCTCACAAGATAGAGCCCCAGTCCATAGCCCTCTTCATCCGTCGCATTACTTCCTCTGTAATACTTCTCCGCAAGAAGCGGCAGCTCCTCCTCAAAAGCTCCGGGACCGCTATCGGATATCAACACCTCTATAAAGCTAAGACTGCTCCCGTCCTCCTTAAGAATCCCCTCAGTCTCGCCGAAGCTTACGTGTATATCCGTTCCTGCGTACTTATGGGAATTGCCCACGATATTATCCAGAACCTGCTCCATCTTAAGTCTGTCCATATACACAAGGCAGGGCGGAATATGTCCGTCAAGGATTATTCTGCCGTATCCCTTAAGTGCGCTAATCATCTCTTCTATGAGAGTCGATCTCTCCTCCTTCGGCTCCACCTCGATCTTCTCAAGCTCTTCAAGGGTGGCATGCATGACATTGGTTATTATGGATGATACCGTATCCGCTTTGACCGATATCGTCTCTATCTTATCAAGCATATCATTTATAAGCTCATCATCCTCTGCGAAATCATCACCCATTTTTTGCTCTGTTTTTCGCTTAAGCTTAAGCTCCATTAACTCACACGTTGCCTTGATGACAGCTATCGGAGTCCTTATATCGTGTCCGAGGTCCGTTACAAGCTCTTTTCTGGCTTTCTCAGCCTCCATCTCCCGTTCTCTGTAGGTCTTAAGTTCTTCCCTCATTATATCGAAGCCTTCCGCGAATTCGGTAAAAATAGCGCTTCGGTGCATCGGAAGGGCTTCGGTGAGATTGCCCTTGGCGATCTTCTCGGAGAATCTCTTAAGATCATCCATAGGTTTTATAACTGTGGAATATATTCCCAGAATAAGCATGATACCGCCCACGAACACCGCTTTCCACAGTGTCAGTGCGGCATTATAGAAATCCGTTCTTAAAGAATCATAATACTCATAGTTGTCAGACCATGCGACCTTACCTATGTATTTTCCATCCACACACAGGTCTAGAACCAAGGCATTGTTCCTATAATATCCCGATAATTCGGGATCATCCAATTCCTTAGCTATAATTATATTACAATTATATTTTCTCTCTATCTCCTCTTCACCTATACCCAGAGCATAATCGGCTTCCACCATGTTAAGCGCGTCATTATAGTAGACTATATCGCGCTGCTTATAGTTATAATTTCTGTAGTATCTGATGAATACCAGTAACGATACCGCCATGAAGAGGATGAATAATACTATCCAGCTCTTGACCCTTTTCATACCCTTATACTTCCAGTATATATCCCGTTCCCCATACAGTCCTTATATACTTTGGCTCATTGGGATCTTCCTCGATCTTTTCTCTGAGTTTCCTTATATGCACATTGAGAGTGCTGTCGCTGAAGAATGTATCTCCCCACACTTCATCGAATAACACCTCTTTCTTAACTATTGTATTCTTATGCCTGTACAGGCATTCAAGCAGTGAATACTCCTTAGCCTTAAGCCTGACCTTCTTATCCCCTATTATAGCGGACATAGTGGCGCCCTCAAGTGCGAATGCCAAGCCGTCCCGATCCTTATCCTCCGTATATCCCCTGTCATTATCCGCTTCCTGTATAGAGGCGGAAGGGTAGGTCTGTCCGATCCTTTTAAGCATCACCTTGACCTTTGCCAAGAGAACGGACAGGGAGTACGGCTTCTTGACATAATCATCACCGCCTATTGACAGCGCTATCAGCACATCATCATCACTTTGTCTGGCACTGATAAAAAGAATGGGAAGCTGCATATTCTCACGCAGCTTCTTACATACATCAAAGCCGGACCCGTCTCCTAAATTGATATCCAGGAGCACCAGATCCACTGTATTGTCCTTGAAGAACTCATAGCAGGCTGCGCCGCTGCATACATACACGGTAGTCACATCGAACATCTTGAAATATTCCGCAGTCATCCTGGCAAGTTCTGTCTCATCATCAACGATCAGGCAATTATAATGCATATTCTACCTCATAATACAGTTATTATACTATAATTCATCGCCGCTTGCCATCCAAGGTTAGTATCTTATCCTAATATTATCCTGTATTATCCCACATTATTCTTCAGTGATCATCTTCACAGGCTCCAAGGTCTTGATGCGTCGTCCCATAAGTGCCGAGGTTATCAGTGCCACACCTATTATTATCACGGCAGCATATACATATGATATCGCATTAATCGTAAATGATACCTTTTTGAAGCCAAAAATCGCCATCGAGGATACCATAAGGCTTTCACCGGCATAAGGTGAGAGGATCAGCCCTATGATGATGCCGACTATTATCGCCGGCATATTGGACAGCATCACCTGCCCTATGAGCTGCCTTGATGTAAAACCGAATGCTTTGCTTACGCCCAAATTGCGCCACTGTCTGTTGATATTGGTACGGACAATGAGCGCTTCCACGAATGCCACGATAAGTATGGTAAGCCCTGCTATAAGCAAAGCGAACGCTTTAACACCGACAGTTATCATTCCCACAGTCTGATGAGCCTCCTCGTTGATATCCACGACCTCCACTTCCGGATAGGCATCCTTAAATTCCTTCTCAAAATCCGCGTATGTAACTCCTTTTTTAAGATTAACGCAGACACTCATAGTCTCCGGAAGCTTAGACAGCTTACTCATACCATCAAGTGTCATATATCCCATAAGCCCCAGATTATTAAAAGTCTGATTGATACCGCAGACAATATACGGCTCCTCAACCGCATCCGTCTTGACCGTAACTACATCCCCGACACCTGCATTAAGCTTACCTGCAGCATTGGCTGCGAGCATGACCTCGTTGGGATTCTTCGGCCATCTTCCTTCGATCACATATCCGCCTCGTATCGTTGATGTATCGGATATGCCTCTCGTGGTAATGGCCTGGTCGAGCTTCTTATTATAGAACTTATAGCTCATCCACAGCTCGGTCCTGACATTCTCCACAGTGCTCATTCCCCTGACATTTTCAGCCATTGCCTCGCTTCCGTCGAAGCCTGCATCATACATATCTATACCTGACAGTCTGATACATCCCTCATCCGTTCCGTAGGTATCTGCCATACCAAAGCCTATTACGGTTGCAATGGCAAGTATCATCATTATGAATATCACCCCGATCTGGCTTCTGAATCTGCCGAAGGTCTCCTTAAGCGACATAGTTACCGCTATCGGCAGGGATGTCTTATCAAAGGCAAAGAAATTCCTCTTAAAATTGTGTGTATTGACTCCCCCTCTTAATGCATCCAGCACACTTACTCTGCTGTACTGTCTTCCAAGCGTAAGTGTCAGCAGTCCTATCACGATACACATACCTATTATGACAGAAGCCGCAACAGGTATATTAACAGGCTGATTCCACGGAAGTCCCAAGGCCACGAGCATAATGATGCTTACCTTGCCTATCGTCAAAGTCCCCATAACCACACCGACTGCCGCACCGGACCCGGCGATCATCAGAAGCTGGCATAGCAGTATCAGTACAAGCTCTCGTACTGTATATCCGGAAGCCTCCATAATAGCCGTATTCTTCATATTGGTCATGATAAAGTTCTTGATGCTGAAGTCTATTATGACTATCGCAACTATAAGCATTATGATTGCGAAGAGAAGGACAAGCGCCACGAACATAAGTGGCAGGATCATGGCTCCGGTCTTCATCATACCCGAATCGAAGAAGTTGATGCTTATATCAGCCTCAGGGTGCTCCTTCATATAACCGTCGAACCAGTTAATGAATTCATCACCCATATTGTCACTTAACTTCTCGGCATTTATGCCCTTCTTCTTGGCGGAATTGGTAAGCTGGGTCTTAACAAATCTCCATTTTTTTGCACCCGTAGGGTTCTCGAATAAGATATCCGAGTACTCATCATCCGACACATATGCCTTATAAACACCGATATTCATCGGTCCTGAGAACAGATTGTCATCATTAAAGTCCGCAACCTTAAAGTCATAGACATTATCCTCTATCTTAAGCTGTATGATATCTCCTCTGTTAAATGATGTCATGAATGAAGACGGCAGGACTATGTCATTACCGCTGTATCCGGATGCATCGACACTCATGGTCTGTATCTTATTCTCATCCTCGTAACAGCATAATATGAATTCATATTCAACCCAGTTCTTATCGCCCTTATGTCTGTATTTGGAGCTGCAGCGCAGAGCCCTCTCGTCTTCACAGTTCTTAAGATACACATTACCTTTAATAACTTCTTCTATTTTGTCTACCGCTGCATCAATATCAGTCAGCATGAAGAAGATATCCGCTCCGTTGATCCTCTCCTTGCATGTATCTATCACCTTCTCTGCTCCCGTCATGAAGGATAAGCTTATGAATATGAAAAATGAAGCTATAGCTGACAATATGAAGAAGGTGATCATATCACTCTTCTGCTTTATAATGTTGTTCTTAGCTATAAAAAAATATCTGTACACTTTATCTTCCTCTCTGCTCCCCGCAGGATGATATTACCATCCCATATCCTGCAGGAATGTCTTAAGACGGCTATGACGCTCCTTGGCTTCTGTCTGGTTCGGATTGCTCTCATCCTTATAATCGCCCACATACGGCCCCAGGTCTATCTCGTCGGATATAACACCGTCGGCAAGGTAGATGATACGGTTGCCCCTCTCCGCAGCCTTAATGGTATGTGTGACCATAACTATGCTCTGACCTTCATCATTAAGGTTAGAGAGGATATCCAGCACATTTTCCGTATTCTGTGAATTAAGCGCTCCTGTAGGCTCGTCCGCAAAAAGCACCTCCGGAGAGTTGATGACTCCCCTTACTACGGCCACTCTCTGCTGCTGTCCTCCCGATAGCTGGGTTGGGAACTTGTTCCAGTCCCTTTCATCGATCTCCACACTTTTAAGCAGCTCTCCGGCTCTGTCAACCAGACTTTTTCTGTCCTTCCACTTAAGCAGACCGCATACCATGATATTATCAAGGGCGCTCATGCTGTCATTCAAGTAGTTCTGCTGGAACACAAAGCCTACATGCTCTTTTCTGAAAATGGCAAGTCTGTCATTATTAAAGCCCGAAATCTCTGTTTCCGTCTGCTCTTCACCCGTATAATATGTAATGGTGCCGAGGCTTGGTCTGTCCATCCCCGAAAGCGCATATAGCAGTGTACTCTTACCCGAACCCGAATTGCCCATGATCACGGTGAAATCACCCTTATATATGGACAGATTCAGATTCTTAAGCACATGCTGCTGCACCGATTCGTTGGAAAAAGTCTTCGACAGGTCTTTAACACTTAAGATCGCTTTCTTTGAATCCATCACTTCTCCTTTAACTAACCTTTATATTCATTCCGTCGTTTAACTCGGAAGAAACATTCCATACTACTACATCGCCCTCATTAAGTCCCGATATTATCTCCACATATTCATCATCCTTAACACCCGTCTCTATGTCAAGCTTTCTTGCCTGCCTGCCGTTAAGCACATACACATGGTCACCCTCTTCATCGGTATCAAGGGCATCTATGGGTATACGTCTGACAGCCTCCATGGAGGCCGTTGTCACCTTAGTCTTAACTTCAAGCCCAAGTATCAGTTCACTGTCGGGCTCATCAAGGCTTACCTCCATATTTACGCCCGATGAGGCCGAATCCCTGCTTGTCATGCGCTCGATCCTCTTAACCTTACCGGTATATGCTTTACCTCCCACCCTGACGCTGGCGAGCTGTCCTTCAGTCATATTAACTATATCATACTTATTGACATTGACGGCTACTATCACATCCTCCGATGATTCGAGCTTGATAAGTTCCATCCCCGGTGTGGTATTGCTGCCTTCCACAACGGATATGCCCGTTACGATACCGTCGAATTCGGCCTTAATACCCTCCTTGGCCTTATTAAGATCTGCAAGCCTTTTACCGGCTGACAGCTCATTGGATGCTCTGCGCGCCTCAAGCTCGTCCTTACCGCTCTGTGTAAGTACACCCGCCATACTTGATGCCTTCTGGCTTACCATCTCCGCTCTTGTCTCCTTGAAGCCTGTAAGCATGGAAGTAAGTGCATTGATCTCTTCCTGCAGGCTTACCACATCAGAGCCGTACTGCTGCTCATAAGCATTAGTCTGGACAAGCTTGCTTAAGTTCTCATACTCATCCGAGTCAGGCTTATCCGACCAGTCTATAAGAGATATCTGCAGCTTGGCTCCCTCATCCGCCAAGGCCGCCTTACGCTCTAAGAGCTCATTCTGCTTCTGGGTAAGCGTCACCTGAGTAACGGCGATCTGGGCATCAAGCTCGCTTATGCTCTTGGCTGCCCCGTAATACAGACCGGAATATCTGTTGCCCTGCTCAAGAGATTTATTATAGTCACTCTGCTCATACTCAGATTCAAGTCTCGCCAACTCTATCAGATAATTCATGTCCTCCTCATCATATGCCATCAGAAGATCTCCCTTATGTACATAATCTCCTTCCTTCACATATATCTTACCGATGATCCCGTCTATGTCCGAATAGCATGTGACGGCCTTATTGGACTTTATCGTGCCGTTAAGCTCCGTGATCTGCTCTATGGGACCAATATCCGTTACATATGAATTGACCGGCATTGCTGCATTGGCGCTTATCACCGCTCCCCCGATCAACATAACTGCAAGCAGCACTGCGCTTATCATTACTGTTTTCTTCCTATTCTTTAATAATTCCATTTTTCTTCCGCTTTTAATCCTTTCTCTAATACAAAAGACTTCCGTGAGCCTGTTCCTATAAGTAATCTACCTTACAGACACACGAAAGTCTTGATTTCAATCTTGTACGATCCTTAACTGTTTCTTAATTCACTTTATTACTATTTACTTCTTATTAAGCATTGGACGCGTGATGTGCACATTAAAAAACTCGATCAAGGGTCCCATGAAAAATGCCGTTATTATGGTTCCTATACCCACAATGGTCGGGATATCCCCCACCTTTCCGCCGGCTAATATGAAGAGGACAGCTCCGAGGAGCACGCACACTATATCCGAGATTATCCTTACATACTGGAACCTGCCCTTTTTCCACGTATTACATATGATGAGGGCTACGGCATCATAGGTGGATACACCGAGATCAGCCGTCATATAGAATGCCGAGCCAAAGCATATGATCCCGACACCTGTCATAAGGCACAGTATCCTCACAGGCATCGAGGGGTCAGGCATAAGTCTCTGCAAAGTCTCATATGTGAATTGCGTGATATACCCTAACAGGAACAGGTTGATGAATGTGGCTATCCCGATATAGTGCCTGTCAAAGATCAGCGCAAAAAGGAGCAACACCGCATTGGCTATCACGTACAG
>DGII01000169.1 GCA_002393095.1 Lachnospiraceae bacterium UBA3826
TTGCCAATATGAGCCATGAGATAAGGACCCCCATGAATGCCGTTGTCGGTATGTCTGACCTTATACTTAAGGAGGATATACCCGATAAGGTAAGAGAGTATACCGAGCATATCCTGTCTGCCGGCAGAGCACTTATATATGTCATCAATGATATCCTTGATTTTTCCAAGATAGAATCGGGGGCAATGGATATCATTCCATCCGATTATGCCATAAGTGACCTTATAAGTGATGTTATTAACATTACCAAGGCTAATCTCGGAGAGCGTGACATTAAGCTTATAACCGATATATCATCTGAGGTTCCCGCTTACCTTACGGGTGACAGTCTGAGGATCAGGCAGATGCTCATCAATCTGTTGTCTAATTCGGTCAAATTCACCAAGGAAGGGTCAATATCCGTATATGTAGATTGCACCGATAAAGATGAGGAAGGTCTTAACCTTAAGATCAGTGTGTCAGATACCGGTATCGGTATCAAGGAGGATGACATTAACAGGATATTCGAGTCATTCTCCCAGGTCGACAGCACCCGCAACAGGGAGATTGCCGGTACAGGTCTCGGACTTGCAATAACCAAGAGGCTTGCAGAGATGATGAACGGACAGATCGATGTTGTGAGCAGCTTTGGCGAAGGAACTACGTTCACCATAAGCATTCCACAGGGTATACCACACGCCCCTTCACTTAGCGATGAAGCTGGAGATAATAACAGCTCTGACGGGTCATCATATTCCTTCAACATTACCTTCAAGGCTCCCGATGCCAGAGTCCTTGTGGTTGATGATAATGCCGTCAACCTTATAATCGCACAGGGCTTGCTTGGTGAATATGATATGGAGTGTGTCTGTGTACAGAGCGGATATGAGGCAATAGAAGCTGCCGGTCGTGAACAGTTCGACCTCATCTTTATGGACCATATGATGCCGCAGATGGATGGAGTCGAAGCCACTAGACTTATAAGGCAGACATATCCCAAGTATAATGATGTTCCTATCATCGCATTTACTGCCAATGCTGTAGAAGAGGCCAAGGATTCTCTCTTAAATGAGGGTATGGATGATTTCATATCCAAGCCCATCGAACAGTCTGAGCTTGATATGATACTTAAGAAGTGGCTTCCAAAGAAAAAGATAGTGACCGGATAGAATATATAGAATGACAGCCCTGTACAGGAATAATGATCAAGAGAACAGTCGATACCAACAATGATAACAGCAGAATAGATAAATACGTCAGACGGCTCCTGCCCGGAATGCCGACAGGACTTATGTATAAGCAATTCCGTAATAAGAATATCACATTAAACGGTAAGAAGATAAAGGGAAGCGAGACAGTATCAACCGGAGATGAGGTTACATTCTATCTCGCGGAGGACACCTTCAATTCCTTCAATAACGGTGAAGCTACGGTTGCCGGCGTACATAAGGATACCGTTAAGACCAATACAGCCGGTATATATGAGGAGGCTCTCGCTGCATACCGCAATCTTACCCTGCCTTTTACACCCGTATATGAGAATGACCATATAATCATAATGAATAAGCCAGCCGGTATGCTTACACAGCGCTCTAAGCCGGATGATATATCTCTTAATGAATATATGCTGGGTTATCTTATAGATACAGGTGCGATAGATAAGGCTTCCCTGCTTCATTTTAAGCCTTCCGTGCTTAATCGTCTCGACCGCAACACATCCGGAATAGTCCTTGGGAGCAAATCCCTTAAGGCCGCCGGTGTTATCTCGAAAGCCTTGAAGGAAAGGACACTGCATAAGCTATATCGTGCACTGGTATGGGGAGAGTATACGGGCGGCAACAAGGCTCTTACTGCCTATCTTAAGAAGGATTCGTTGACCAATACGGTCAGCATACTTGACTCACTCCCTTCAGGTGCTTCCGCTAAAGGATATGATATCATTAAGACAGGTATCACGCTTATGGATACAAGGGCTCTTGGCTCAGATAAGCTGAGTGCACTTGATATTGAGCTGATAACCGGAAGGACACACCAGATCAGAGCCCATCTTGCAGCCCTTGGTCATCCCATTATCGGCGACCCGAAATACGGTGACAATACAAGGGATAACAGGCTTAATATCCACCGTCAGCTTTTACATGCTTATAAGATAGAATTCGATGAAACTGTTGCCGCGATGCTTTCGCTTGATTCGTTGTGCTACACCACTGATATACCTTTTGCTTTATCGGACCTCGGATGAAAGGACATAATTATGGCTACATGGAAAAGCAGGGGCTTACGCGGCTCTGTGCTTGAAGAGATGATCAATCGCACCAACGAGATATATAATGAAGAGCATCTTGCTTTAATCCAGAAGATCCCCACGCCCATAACCCCCATAGATATGGATCATAAGACCAAGCAGATAAAGCTTGCTTATTTTGATAAGAAAAGTACTGTGGATTATATCGGAGTGGTACAGGGGCTTGCCGTATGCTTTGACGCCAAGGAATGTGCTACCGATCGTTTTGCGCTTCAGAATATACACGATCATCAGGTGAGGTTCATGGAGGAATTCGAGAGGCAGGAGGGCATAGCCTTTTTCCTGATACATTTTACTGGATGCGACAGATTCTATTATCTCAGATTATCCGAATTATCTTCATTTATAAAGAGAGCTTCTGAAGGAGGACGCAAAAGCTTTACCTTAGATGAGCTTGATGCGAATTTTTTCATAGAAGATGTCAACGGGCCCATAATCCCTTATCTTAATTATATACAGAGGGATATCGATGAACGAAGTGGCTGTTGACAGAATATGGATTATCTAATATAATTTATCGTGATAGCGAATTATCACGTTACCACGCTAAAGCGAATATGAAACGGAGGCAATCAATGAACGACCTTTTACATACACCGGAAGGTGTAAGAGATATATATAACGGAGAATATGTCAAGAAGCTTCGTATCGAGGACACAATACACGAAGTATTCTCCCGCGCCGGATATTCGGATATCCAGACTCCGACCTTTGAGTATTTTAATCTTTTTGATTCCAATATCGGGACAACTCCGAGTAAGGATCTCTACCGCTTCACGGACAGGGACGGAGAGACTGTGGTGCTTCGTTCCGATTTCACCCCTTCAATCGCCAGATGTGCTGCCAAATATTTTATGGAAGCCAGGGGGGTGCTTAAGTTCACATACAAGGGCAATACCTTCTCACAGACGGATGAGCTTCGGGGCAAGCTTCGTGAGACCACACAGATGGGTGTGGATGTAATTGGCGACAACTCGATCACCTCGGATGTGGAGGTTATAAGACTGGCAACGGAAGCATTAAGGTCTGTCAGTGACAAGCCTGTCAAGGTTGTAATATCCGATATCGAGTATTTCAAGGGATTGTGTGAAGAATACTCCATCCCGTCTGATATTGAGATCACACTAAGAGCATATGTCACCAACAAGAACTTCGTGGCGGCAGGCCAGTATCTTAGAAGCTGTATGATAGATGGCAAGCCCATCCCTCAGGATACCATAGACAATATCTTAAGGCTTGAGGATCTTATAGGAGATGTTGAGGTATTGGATAAGGCTGCCGGACTTACCGATAATCCCAGATCGAAGGCAGCCATAGACAGACTTCGTATCATACATAACGCTTTGGCCGGAAGCGGATTGGAGGACTGCTTATCCTATGACCTTAGTATGCTTAACAAATACACCTATTATACGGGTATGGTCTTCAAGGTATATATGCCCGGTGTCGGCGACTGTGTAGCCAAGGGCGGAAGATACGATAATCTGCTTAAGGAATTCGGCAAGGATGCACCAGCCATAGGCTTTGTTATAGTCATCGACGATCTGCTGCAGGCTGTGAATGCTCCCGAATCTATAGAAAGAGATGAATACCTTACCTTTGCCCTGGCCAAAGGAAGGCTTGCGGACAAGACCCTTGACCTGCTTGAGAAGATCGGCATATCCTGCGAGGAGGTCAAGGATAAGGATACAAGGA
>DGII01000105.1 GCA_002393095.1 Lachnospiraceae bacterium UBA3826
ATCGTACTGAAACAGAGGAGTAACCTGGACACCGGGTTGCTCCTTTTCAAATATGCGGATAGCTTCGGGCAGAAAGTATATGGCTTGTCTGACCATCATGGAAAAAGTTATGTTGTCCCTGTATCTGGCACTGAAATTCTGTCCCTGTTCGATGGCGCGTTTCATATCCTCACGCATACCGGAAAGATAGGTTACGAACTGCGCCCCGGCCGGAGTGAGTGTGGCTCCTTTGCCGTTTCTTTCAAATATCTTAAAGCCTACCTCATCTTCCAAAAGCTTTAGCTGATAAGAAAAAGTCGGCTGGCTGACGAATGTGTTCTCGGCGGCGCGGCTGAAGTTAAGGGTATGAGCCAGTTCTATACAATAATCGATCTGTTTGGTAGTCATCATAAACCTCCGAATGGTCAGCTATTTAAAAATTAAATCAATTATAGAATATTTGAATTGGATATTTCAAGTACTTTGTGTGATAATCAAGTACTCAGCGATACTTTCGGCATCGGGCGGAATCGAATTTGAAGACGGTTCCATGGCAGCACCGGGACTCAGGATCGCAACCATCAACCACGATATGAATGAACGCCATGCAATCTATACCTATGGAAAAGTGACCGTTAAGAAGAATGCATGGATTGGGATGAACGTGACCATCTGCCCGGGAGTGACCATCGGAGAGTATGCTGTTGTAGCTGCGGGTGCTGTAGTTACCAAGGATGTGCCGGATTATGCGGTAGTCGGAGGCGTACCTGCCAAAGTGATCAGGATGCAGGATCCATCTGAGCAGAGGGAATGAGCCGATGAATGAGGAAGAACAGATCAGAGAATTATACAGGCTCTATGTCGCATTCTACGCCGGATGGCCGAAGGCCTGGGCGGTATTTAATCTGGCAAAAGAAGTATACGGTGAGGAGAGCGAAGGATTGACGGAAAAGGACAGGTATCAGAATACGATATTCTTTCCGATCGGGGTCCTAATGATGCTTATGCTAAGTACTTTGTGGGGCAGAGCTATCTGTCACCGATTTCTACGGAACAGGTGCCGGTATTCAATGTCGCTTTTGAGCCGGGATGCCGTAATAACTGGCATATACACCATGCTAAAAATGGTGGCGGCCAGATGCTGATCTGTATTCAGGGATTCAATGCTGTTTAAGATTTATTTTATCTTAGGAGATCTCGTTCATACAGTGTTATTTCGTTTTTACAGAGATTTTTTCACAGACTCAATAAATGGCTTGAAGTGTAATTAAATACACATTTGGTATATCGGCCGTTTTAAACCACTTGGTAAAGCCGCTTAAAGAGAATAACAGATATTTCGTGACTATATAATCCCCGGAAAGAAGATGGGATCTTCTGATGAGAGTTTCATATACATCCTTGTCAATTGGTTCGTTTTTGAACTTACTTTCTCCGCAAATGGCAACTTTATCAATGGGAGAAATCCCGACCACATCTATATGAAGAAGAATATTATACACAGTATTGGGTGTGAAAAACGCATCTATGAATCACGTGTAAAGAGATAAATCATGCCTATGATGCCACAGGTTTGAAATTTTAGAAAAATGCCACAAATGGCATAAATCTAAAACAATTTATTGACAGAATTACAAAACAAAGCATTAGATAATAAAGAATTAGCAGAATCTTAAGAAATACCCCAAATAATTCTGAAGAAATATATGCGATAATTGAACCTATGAAGAAGAAAGCAATTCCGCTAATAAGGATCATACTCATAACAATAGCGGCAATATTAGGTGCCTGGTGCATGGCACCGCTTGTTGTCGGAAGGATTGCCAATATCGGCAATATAACTGGGATCATGGTGGGAGCACTGCTTGGATGCTATGGTCTTTTTATGCCGCATATTAACAAATGGATAGTTCGCCTGTGGGCTAAACGGTCCGGAAAGGCCGTGCTGTCAGTCGCGGGCTTTTTGGCGGTAGCAGCGGTTATACTTGTGATGATCGAGAGCATCTGCATGGTAGTGGCGTGCCGCACTGCTCCGGCAAATGATGCGACGGTTGTGGTGCTTGGCTGTAAGGCGCGAGGCGAGAGGCCGAGCGTGATGCTAAGATGCAGGCTCGATGCGGCGTATGAGTATCTCAATGCACATCCGGATGCAGTATGTGTTCTGTCCGGTGGGCAGGGAGCGGATGAGTCTGTCACCGAGGCGGAGTGCATGTATATGTATCTTACGGGAAAAGGGATAGCTACTGAGAGACTGTATAAGGAGGAGGCGTCCACATCCACGGTGGAGAATCTTAAGAACAGTCTGGAGGTCATTCGCGCCGAGGGGCTTAATGAACGTATTGCCATAGTGACCGACGGCTTTCATGAATACCGGGCGCATCTTGTGGCGGATTCACTTGGGATTGAATGTGGCGCGGTGCCGGCGCATACAGCCGGCTGGCTGTTCATGACCTATTATATAAGGGAGTTGTACGGGATATTGTATGAGTGGGTGATGTAGAATCCGGGAATCAGGGCATTCGTGAAATAAAAAAAGGATTTGCGGATAAGGCGCGGAATAATAAAGATATGGACACAAGCGTTAGGATAAAACTTGAAGAATGGGAAAAGGAATACTTAAGTCCCTATGCGACCTTAAGCATCAACTCCAAGGGAAGGCTTAAGGATGAGGAACAGTGCGATATAAGGCCTGTGTTCCAGAGGGACAGGGACAGGATATTACACAGCAAGTCATTCCGCAGGCTTAAGGATAAGACACAGGTATTCCTAACCCCCGAAGGAGATCATTACAGGACCAGACTCACACATACGCTTGAGGTCAGTCAGAATGCCAGGACAATAGCCAAGGCTTTGCAGATGAATGAGGATCTGGTGGAGGCTATCGCCCTCGGTCATGATCTGGGACATACGCCCTTCGGACATGCGGGAGAGCGTGCGCTCAATGAGGTGAGCAGCGTCGATTTTGAACATAATAAGCAGAGCTTAAGACTTGTGGACGTACTGGAGAAGGACGGTCAGGGACTTAACCTCACGATGGAGGTAAGAGACGGCATACTTAATCATCAGACCAGTGGCAATCCTTTTACATTAGAAGGCAAGATAGTCAGGATATCCGATAAGATAGCTTATATGCATCACGATATGGATGATGCCATAAGGGGCGGCATACTTAAGGAAGAGGATGTGCCTGAGGATATAAGGAAGGTTGCGGGATATACCACGGGACAGAGGCTTGATACCTTCATCCATGATGTCGTGGTAAACAGTATGAATAAGCCGGAGATATGTATGTCCGAGCCTGTGGATAAAGCGCTTAAGGACCTAAGACAGTTCATGTTCGACAGCGTATATACCAATCCGATAGTAAAGGGTGAGGAGAAGAAGGCGGAAGAGCTGATCATCACTCTGTATGAGCACTATCTTAAGAATATAGACGATATTCCGTCTGAGATGAAGCTTATGCTTGACAGAGGTGAGGACAAGGAGCGTGTTGTGTGCGATTATATATCATCCATGACGGACAGATACGCCATAGCCTTATATGAAGAGCTCTTCATACCCAAGTCATGGCCTGTGACTAAATATTGAGAATGAATGTGTCTGATATGACAGAGTCATCGCCGGGGCGGATGATAAGGATGCTCACAGAGGTTAAGGATGTATTATCCCGAAGATATAGTAGAAGAGGTAAGAGCAAGGAATAATATAGTGGACGTTGTTGGAGAACACGTCAGACTTCAGAAGAAGGGCTCGACTTATTTCGGACTGTGTCCGTTTCATAATGAGAAGACCCCTTCCTTCTCTGTGTCTCCCGGTAAGCAGATGTTCTATTGCTTCGGGTGCGGTGCCGGAGGCAATGTATATTCATTCCTCATGCAGTATGAGAATGCGACCTTCCAGGAGGCCATCAAGACACTGGCTGACAGAGCGGGGATTAAGCTTCCTGAGATTGAGATGACGGAGGATATGAAGCGTGCCGCAAGCGAGAGGCAGGTGCTCCTTGATATCAATAAGGAGGCAGCCAAGTACTTCTATTACGCCTTAAGGAATCCCGCAGGGAAGAACGGATATGAGTATTTCAAGGGCAGGAAGCTAAGCGATGAGACAATGAAGGCATGGGGGCTCGGTTATTCCAACGTGACACCGGATGATCTGGTCAGATATCTGCGTTCCAAGGGCTATTCGGATGAGATGATAATCAAGGCCGGGCTTGCAAGCCATGATGAGAAGCGCGGCACGCATGATAAGTTCTGGAACAGAGTGATGTTCCCCATACAGGATATGAATCACAGAGTCATAGGCTTCGGCGGTCGTGTAATGGGGGAAGGAGAGCCTAAGTATCTTAACAGCCCTGAGACACCGATTTTTGACAAAAGCAGGAATCTGTACGGACTTAACTTCGCCAGAAGCTCAAAGAAGAATCACATGATACTCTGTGAGGGATACATGGATGTGATAGCCATGCATCAGGCCGGCTTCAATGAAGCTGTAGCATCCTTGGGTACGGCATTCACCTCGGGTCAGGCGGCCATACTTAAGAGGTTCACAGACAATATCGTATTATCCTATGACAGTGACGGAGCGGGCACCAAAGCTGCACTGCGAGCCATAGGGATACTCAGAGAGAACGGTATGAGCGGAAGGGTGCTTGACCTTAAGCCGTATAAGGACCCGGACGAGTTCATTAAGAACTTAGGACCGGAGGAATTCGAAAAAAGGATAGAGAATGCGCGTAACAGCTTCTATTTCGAGATAGACATACTTAAACGGGACTATAATACCGATGACCCGGAGGAGAAGACTAAGTTCCACAGGGAGATAGCAAAGAAGCTGTGTGGCTTCGCGGATGATGTGGAAAGGAATAACTATCTGGAAGCTATATGCAGGGAATATATGATCGATGCGGCAAGTATGCGTAAGCTTGTGGGTGTCACCGCCAATCAGACGGGACTTGCAACGCCCATAAGGCCCAAGCCCAAGACCGGTGAGGTTAAGCGAAGTACTCCGGAGGATGGTATCAAGAAGGCCCAGCGTATACTCATAACATGGCTTACAGAGGAGCCCGAGGTGTATGAGAGCATATCCGAATATATCAGTGCCAGAGACTTCACTGACGGACTGTATTCCAAGGTGGCTGACAGAGTCATAGAGGGAATCAAGGCCGGTAATCTGATACCGGCTGCCATAGTATCGGAGTTTGAGGATGAAGAGGAACAGAAGGAGGTTGCCGGTATGTTCAATACGAAGATATCGGGACTTGACGGAATGCCTTTGGAGAGCGGGTCGGATGTAGACAGGGCACATGCTTTTAAGGATGTGGTCCTAAAGGTCAAGGAAAGCAGTTACGATTACTATTCTAAGAATCTTTCGGGTGATGTTGCGGCACTTGACGAGGTGATCAAGGGCAAGAAACTGTTGGAAAAGCTTAAGAATACTACATTTTCAATCTAAAACCGTAAGAAGAGAGGAGAAAGAAAATGCCTAAGAAAAAGGTAGCAAAAGAGGCTGAAGAGATCAAAGAGGAGGTTGTTGAGGAACTCGATGATTATGAGGCAGAGGAAGAATTCGATGATCCGGATCTGGATGATCTTGAGCCTACAGCAGAGGAACTCGATGAAGAATCGGATGTGGATTATGTCGGTGATGAACCTGATATAAGCAGATATGATGACAAGATCAAATTCCTTGTGGATGCAGCCAAGAAGAACAAGAGAGAACTTGAGTACAGCGAGGTTCAGGAGCAGTTCAACGACGAACACATAAGTGATGAGGAGTTCGATAAGATACTTGAGACGCTTGACGGAAGCGGAGTGGATGTTCTTAAGAAGGATTCGGTTGATCTGGATGATGACCTGATCGATGATGATGAAGTAGTGCTCACCGATGAAGATGAGGTGGATGTAGAGAATATTGACCTGTCTGTTCCGGACGGCGTGAGCATCGAAGATCCTGTGAGAATGTATCTTAAAGAGATCGGTAAGGTACCGCTCCTTAGCGCCGAGGAGGAGATAGAGCTTGCCAAGAAGATGGAAGAGGGAGATGAGGAAGCTAAGAAGAAGCTTGCAGAAGCCAACCTCCGTCTTGTGGTAAGTATCGCCAAGAGATATGTGGGAAGGGGGATGCTCTTCCTTGATCTTATACAGGAAGGTAATCTTGGTCTTATCAAGGCTGTGGAGAAGTTCGATTACCGCAAGGGATATAAGTTCTCTACCTATGCAACGTGGTGGATACGTCAGGCAATCACCAGAGCCATAGCAGATCAGGCTCGTACAATCCGTATACCTGTGCATATGGTGGAGACCATCAATAAGCTTATCCGCGTGTCGAGACAGCTCTTGCAGGAGCTTGGGCGGGAACCAACCCCGGAAGAGATAGCCGTGGAGATGAATATGCCGGTCGAGAGGGTCAGAGAGATACTGAAGATATCTCAGGAGCCTGTATCGCTTGAGACACCTATAGGTGAAGAGGAAGACAGCCATCTGGGAGACTTCATTCAGGATGATAATGTTCCCGTACCTGTAGATGCGGCGGCATATACACTTCTGAGGGAACAGCTTGAGGAGGTACTTAATACACTTACAGAGAGAGAGAAGAAGGTATTAAGCTTAAGATTCGGCCTGGAGGACGGAAGGGGAAGGACTTTAGAGGAAGTCGGCAGAGAGTTCAATGTCACAAGAGAACGTATCAGACAGATAGAGGCCAAGGCGCTGCGCAAGCTCCGTCATCCTACAAGAAGCCGCAAGCTGAGAGACTATCTGGACTAAGGATCGAAGGATGGATATCCGGCTGGCGACAGGCAGGTATATATGAATATAAGTAAAAGAATGCTGATGAACGCAAGGCTTGTACCTGCAGGCAGGGTAGTGGCGGATATAGGCTGTGATCATGCCAAGCTGTCTGTATATCTTATAGAAAGCCATATAGCGACCAAGGTCATAGCTATGGATATAGGTGAGGGACCGTTAAGGAAAGCGGCAGAGAACATACAGGCTGCGGGTTATGGTGACAGGATAGACATACGATTGTCTGACGGAGCCGATAAGCTTAAGACGGATTCCTCCGGCAAGGCTGAAGCGGATGTGGCAGTGATCGCCGGTATGGGCGGAATGCTTGCTCTTGATATAGTCAGAAAAGATGCAGATAAGTTCCGTTCCATGGAATGCCTCATCATACAGGCACAGTCCAATCAGGATGTACTGCGAAGAAGTCTGTATGAGCTGGGTTTTCGTATCATTGATGAAGAGATGGTATACGAGGATGGGAAGTTCTATACCTCGATGAAGCTGACAGACATGTCACATTGCAATGCCCCGGACAGACTTGGCCCGGCTGAGGCTCTGTACGGACCTGTTATGATAAGTAAAAGAGGAGATGTCTTCGAGAGATTTCTCTTACATGAAAAGGAAGTATGTAACAGGATAATGGAAAGTATACGGGATAAGGATGATCCCGATTACGAAAAGGTAAAGTACAAGGCAGAGATCATTGCAAAGCTTACCGGGGAAGCATAATGTACACAGGAATCAGATAATAATACTACGGAGGGTAGCGGGAATCATATGGCAAAGCTTACGATTGGAACGGAAGTAAAGGAATACGAAGACGGTATAACCTATGAGAAGGTGGCTGAAGATTACCAGAAGGAAAATCTGGGCAGGATAGCTCTTGTGACAGAGAACGGCAAGATAAGAGAGCTGTACAGAAGGGTTCATAAGGATGCCGAGATAGGCTTTATAAGACTTGATGACAGCATCGGTCATAAGACGTATGAAAGAAGCGCTACGATGCTTTTCATGAAGGCTCTGTCCGATGTGATAGGAGACCCCGTTAAGGCGTCTGCAAAGGTTGAATTCGTGATCGGTAAGGGAACATATATCTCGGTCAAGGGAGACTACAAGGCGGATGATGAACTTATAGCCGCCGTCAATAAGCGTATGCGTGAACTGACCGAAGCGGATATTCCCATAACCAAGAAGTCATATCCCTTAGAGCAGGCTGTAGAGCTTTTTAAAGCACAGGGAATGATGGATAAGATCAACCTTTTCAGGTACAGACAGAGTTCTACGATCAATGTATATACTCTGGATGGATATCATGATTACTATTACGGATATATGCTTCCCAGCACGGGATATATCAGATATTATGAGGTCCTTCCGTATGAGGATGGTTTCCTTCTGCTCCTTCCCGACAGGAAGACACCGGAGAAGCTTGATACATTCGAGCCGAGGCAGAAGCTTTTCAATGCACTGTACCGTACCACGGAATGGGGATATCAGATGAATGTAGGCACGGTGGGAGATCTTAATGATCAGATATGTGCCGGTAATATGGAAGAGATAATCCTTGTACAAGAATCGTTGCAGGAGAGGCGTATAGGAGAGATAGCTACTGAGATAGCAGGCAGAAGCGGCATCAAGTTCGTCATGATAGCCGGTCCCTCATCATCAGGCAAGACATCCTTCTCGCACAGGCTGTCGATACAGCTTAAGACACACGGTCTTAAGCCTCATCCGGTGGCGCTGGATAATTACTTCGTAGACAGGAGTATCACACCAAGGGATGCCAATGGTGATTATGACTTCGAATGCCTTGAGGCTATAGATGTGGAGCAGTTCAACAAGGATATGTTAGACCTTCTGGCAGGCAAAGAGGTTGCCATGCCCTCATATAATTTCCTGACGGGTATGAGAGAGTATAAGGGCAATACCATGAAGCTTGATCCCGATGATATCCTTGTGATAGAGGGTATACACGGATTGAATCCCAAGATGAGCTACGCACTTCCCGATGAGAGCAAGTATAAGATATATATAAGCGCGCTTACATCCATCAATATAGACGGACATAACAGGATACCCACTACAGACGGAAGGCTGCTGCGCCGTATGGTAAGAGACTATCGTACAAGGGGAGCATCTGCCAAGAGAACCATACAGATGTGGCCCAATGTACGCAAGGGCGAAGAAGAGAACATCTTCCCGTTTCAAGAGGAGGCGGATGTGATGTTCA
>DGII01000036.1 GCA_002393095.1 Lachnospiraceae bacterium UBA3826
GTATAGCCCTTAATAAGCTTCTCATATATATCCCTGCCCACAAGATTAAGAGCCTGCTCTTCCAGATTGCGCGGTTCATCCGTCCTTGCTCCCGCTATCTGTTCATCAAGCTTAGCCCTTGCCTCGCCGGGTGTCTTCACACCCCAGAGTGCATGGAAGGTATTCATATTAAAGGGAAGATTGTACAGCTCATCCTTATACACCGCTACGGGAGAATTCACGTAGTTATTGAACTCTGCGAACTGTCCTACATAGTCCCATACCTCCTTATTGCTCGTATGGAAGATATGTGCTCCGTACTTATGTACGTTGATACCCGATACATTCTCAGTATATATATTACCGCCGACATGCTCCCTCTTATCTATAATAAGACAGCTTCTTCCGGCCTTCTTAAGCTCGTGCGCGAATACCGCTCCGTACAGACCCGCACCGACTATCAGATAATCATATCTCATCTATTCCTGCTCCTTAAGATCAGTCTTATCCGGTCCTGCGCAGAAGTCCAGACCTCTGTTAAGAAGTCCCGACAGATATGAGAATGCGCTGTTGCTCATGATAAGGCCCTTACATCTGGTCATAAGCTGTAAGTCTACATAGCTGTCCTTGCCGAAGTTACCTGACACATATGTCACCTTGGGTGCGAACTGCAATCCCAGCTCTCCGGAATGCTGATTACACCAGTACAGATCATCCGAGAATACGAATATCTCATAATCCTTGCGATATACATTCAGCCTCTCAACGGCTTCCCTGTAGAAGTTAGCCTCCAGATTGATGCCCAGATCCAGATAATCTCCTCGCCTTATATGCATGGCAACCGCATATGTATTCTCGATCTCATCCATATACTTCTTGGCCTGAGCTGATTCAAGCTCAGGGAACTTAAGCTCTTCTATGAATATATCCTTATGCAGATCGAACCAGTTCTCATCCACCCAGTTGCCGTGATAATATACATTGTCCGCATTGATATTGAGTATGTCGGGATAGAACGGTCCCACGGGTGTCATCCTGAATATCTCTCCCGAAAAGGGATTGGTCATGGTATAATCATCCGTCTCGGCATACATCACTATATCCTCACCGCACTGTAGGAATATCTCCGGTATACTTATACCCTGCTTCTTAAGCTCTACATATTCCTTCCATATATCCGGTTCAAAGCTCTGGCTTAAGAGTCTTGGCTTAACGCCGAATACCTTCTCAAGCTCGTATCCGTTATGTACATTGCCTGCAAAATAAGCCGAATCATCCAGATACCATTTATGTGACGTATCCGCCATCTCCCCGCAGCGCATAAAGATGTACTGGAATACCTGACTGGCTAACCCTCCGCTTAACTGTTGTATCTTCATATCTTACTCCATTCCGGGCTTCCCTGCCCTAACCCTTTAACCCTCTTACTCTGTTACTTATCCGACATTGCTTGTCACTTCTTCTTATCCATGAACTGCGGTGTCACGGCATTAAGCTTATTGGACACCTTGTAGTAATCATACGCCGCCGTGGATGCTCGTCTCTGATCCTGTAAGCTCTTCTTCTCGAAGGCGAACCTTTTCTCCATCTCGGCTTTATTGCGCGCCTCCGTAGCTTCTATAGAAGCGCTGAGTTCCATTACCGTCCTTATCTTGTCCTGTATGGAACGTATAATATCCTTATGCTCATCCTTATGCTCATTAAGCTGTGCCTTGATATTGTCATACAGCGCCTCGAAGCCTTCATCCAGCTTGATAAGTTCGGTTATGAGAGCATCCTTCTCGTCCATATTGGCATCTATAACCTCAAGCTCAGCCTTGTCCTTAATAAGATCACTCTGTTCATTGCTCTTCTTCTCTATCTGCTGCAATATTTCAGTCTTTTTATCAAGACTCTCCATCAGTATCTTAAGATATTTTTCAAGCATTTATATCTCCTTTTCAACCCCGGATCATAGTGTTTTAAGCTATATATAGAATACCACATATTTGCCCGACAGCATAGACGTTAATTTCCCGAAGCCCCCATATAACGCAAAAGGACCTGCCCTGTATGGCAGATCCCTTTGAAAAAATTTATTAAGCTGAATTCTGTTATCTTACCTTGTTCTGCTTCATGACCTCTACCCATGTATCTCTCATGGAACGAAGGTGCGTAAGGACTTCCTTAAGTATCTCCTCATCCTTATGCAGATTGGCCTCAAGCAATCTCTGAAGGAGATATACATACACCCTGTCGAAATCCTCCGCTACCGGATACTTACGGTCCAAGGTACTCCTGAACTCCTCTATGATACGCTGAACCCTGACTATATTGCTGTGAGCCTTCTGTATATCCTTCTGCTCTATGCCCATTATCGCTATATTACAGAACTTAATCGCTCCGTCATATAACATGAGTGTAAGCTCAGCGGGTGATGCTGTCAGTATCTTACTGTTATTGTATTGTGCGTATGCGTTAGGGAGTGCCATACTCCTGTTACCTCCGTGTATCCTGTGTATCTCATATAGCTTATGTATATCATTGATCTACATTCAGTATATGTATTATAACCCATTCCGCTTTAATTGGCTACTCAATTAATTGCCGAACAGACCGCCGAGTGCCGACTCCTGACTCTGAAGCTTGGCCATAGCCTTCTCCATACGGGTGAACTTGTTGTAGTAGAAGTCCTCCCATGTGGTGATCTTCTCTTCCTGCTTGCTTATCTTGGTCGTGAAGTCATCATACTCAGTCTTAAGAGCCTTGTCATTATATACGGTGAAAGCCGAGCTGTAATCCGTACGTGCCATGAGTCCGTCAAGTCTGCTGTATAAGTTCTTGGCAAGTCCCGTGAAGAACTCCGTTACCTTATCCGGATCGGATGCTATCATAGCCTTAAGCTTATCGGTATTACCCGATGTGCTCTCATCATCCGCATCACCGTCTATGTGGAATGCGCTCTTCTCATTATCGGGTGCGGCAAAATACCCAAGAGTATTGATACCCAAGTCGCTAAGGTGCATCTTCTTGCCGTCAGCCATCTCGACGCCCGCAAGCATGATCTCCTTCATGGCACTTGCCACATTACCGAGGGTAGAATCCTTACGCAAGAGTGCTGACTTGATCTTATCCTCCCACTCCTTGACATCATCCTCATTCATGGCTTCCTTCTCTTCATCCGAAAGCATCTTATACTTGCTGGCACTCTCGGCATTATAGAGCTTATCCATCTCATTAATGAGTGAATTGTACTCCTTTAAGAAGTTCTTGATCTTATCATATATACCATCGGTATCCTGAGTCGTGGTAAGTGTGATCTCATCCGAGGTCATATTATTAAGCGTAATTGTAAGGTCATTGATCTCGAAAGTATTGGAAGTAGATGTATAGGTCTGCTCGTTAAGCTCTATCTTTGCATCTGTACCCTTTATTCTCTTACCCTGTCCTTCGCCGAGTCCGATGGCACTAAGCACATCCGCATCACCGCCAAGGGTAAAGTCATTGGCTTCTCCCATTCCCGGAGCCGATATATAGAATCTCTGATTCTTCTCATCGAAGTTAGCCTTTACGCCCGCTTCATTAAGAGCCTTGACCACATCATTGATGGTCGTATCCGCAGTGACCTCTATCTCTGTGGGATTCTCTGTAGCATTGGCTCCGACCTTAATGGATATCTTTTTACTCTCACCGTCTCCAAAAGACAATCCGAGATCACTTAACTTTGTTGAAGAAGTGTAATCACCCTTGTATTTCGTCTCTGTTCCGTCAGGCAGGCGAAGCTTAAGCTCCGCTCCCGTATGATAGCCTGCCTTAGCCATGCTTATCATCTTAAGGCTCTGTACCGTCTCGGGCGCATTGGAACCCGTAACCACAGACACAGCGCTGCTGCTTGCCTTGGTGGTCTTCTTCATATAGTCAGAAGTAAAGCGCATATCCGACAAAGTCTTGCTGTACAGGCCGTAGATCTTGCCATTCAGCTCCTTCCATGCATCCTGCTTCCATGAGAGCTTCTTCTGGTCTTTCTCCAGAGTCTCCTTCTTGGTCGATTTTGCCTTAACTAATTCAGCTACAATGGCCTCTGTATCGAGACCTGAATTCATTCCTGATAATCTTACCGGCATATTTTACCTCCTGTCATCCTTGACACTAATATAAGTACGTCCTTGTACTACACTACCTGTCGCTTGTATGGCGAACACTATCTCTTCTCATCTACGAGGATTCCTGCCATCTCCCATACCTTGGCGATCATATCCAGAGTCTTCTCAGGCGGAAGCTCCTTGATGGTCTCCTTGGTATTCTTATCCACAAGCTTGATGGTCACTCTGTTAGTACCCTCATGTATACCGAAGACTGCTTCGGTATTGATCTTCTTGTTGATATTCTCCACTGCTTTCTTGATCTGCTCAAGATCGGGCTCCTTCTGTTCCTGACCGTTGTAGTCCTTGTTGCCCTCTTCCTGAGTCTTGGCCACCATAGCCGTACTCTCATCAAGCTTAGGAGTTGCGGAATTCTCAGATATAACATCCGTGTTCTGAGTATTCTGTGTCTCTACAGGTGCTACCTTGACCTGTGTCTGTACCTGCATAGCTGTCATTGTTCCGATTGGTTCGATTGCCATAATGATTCACCTCCTTGCGATCATCCTATACATTATTACTTCTACTCCCATTATGGCTCGTATCCATGGGAAATTCGCGACTTTTCCCATATATGCGAGCAAAAGGCTAACAGTACATAGAAGTTCTGCTAACCTTTATATCGGTAATTATCTCTGATTAATTAACACTTTTTTTAAAAAAAATGAAAATTTCCTGTTATCTTATCTGAACAGATCTGAAAGAGCCGTGAGATTCGTAGAGCTCATAGCCTCCTCGTTCTCCTTCTGTATCTGCAGATATACTTCCTTACGGTATACGGGAATCTCCTTGGGAGCCGTGATACCTATCTTAACCTGATCGCCCTTGATCTCAAGAACCGTTACCTCAATATTATTATTAATAACGAGGGCTTCGTTCTTCTTACGTGATAATGCTAACATCCTTAGTCCTCCTTCTTAATAATATCATATATGGGGTAACGAACCGGATACTTATCCGAATCAACTATGATCTGACAAGCCTTCTTCTCATCCGCATTGATCACAAAAGGTGCCTGCAGATTAACGCTCATCTTCTTCACATCCTTGGGTACAGTCAGTGTAACAAGCACAAGTACCGACTCCGGATTAAGTTCGCCGATGGGCTTAAGGAGCTCATCCTCTACCACCGGATTATAATCGGGGCATACTGCCAGAGGGTCCATAACAGGCATTGCAAAATTAGGCTCCTGTAGTGACTGCATCCACCTTACAGGTGAATCCCCCTCCTTCTCCGCATCGTGAACCAGTGCAAAATCCGTAAGCTCCGGGAAGCCGACTATTCCACCCTGAAAATGAATGATCTTATCTTCCGCGATATCAATATCCCCGAATACTCTTGTCGTAACCTTCATTGCCTACCTCCGTCCTTGTTTTTTATAAGTATATCATATCAATGGCCTGCGGTGTTAGCCATTTTTGATCTTTGACCATGATCACAGGTAATTCATAAGTGATGTCTGAAGTATCTTACTGGTACTCATAAGCGCTGCCTGATAGGTAAGCTCTGCTCCCTTAAGCTGCAGTGCCACATCTGTGATCTCCACATTCTCATTATCCGACTCAAGAGTCTCGAAATTGGTCTTCTGGCTCATAAGTCTGTTCTTGATAAGCTCAAGCTTCTTCTCTCTCGTACCGCACTCTGTTGTAGCCTCATTGACTTTATTAAGATGCCCCTGCATCTTGGTGATGCCGCCTTCAAAGAGAGCCTGATTCTTCTCCTTAAGATAGGTAAGGGCCTTGTTCGCAGCATCTATCTGATTGGTAAGTATCTTGTAATTATCATCATAGTCCGCATCCTGAGTAAGCCCGTCACGTATCTTAGTAAGCCTGCTTATGGTCTCCTCCATATCTATGACTGCCTGCATGGAATTCACAAGATCATCAACATCCCTGCCTATGGCGTGAGTGAATACTTCGTCAGCCGTGGTATTGATCCTGATGGACTGATTGAGTCCCACATCATATTCTATTACCTGCTTCTCTACGATACCGCTTAAGTAATCGGTATTATAGTTGATATGATTAGCCGGATCAGGATCTGACATATCGGTACATGCGAAGTAATGCTCAGGCTTAAGATCATCCTTCTTCCATATGCTCTTCTCATATGTGATCTGTATCTGTGACTCATCCTTGGTGGGTGTAGTCACATCATCCTTAAGCTTCATCATCTTCTCATATACAGACTTGCTTACAAGAAGCTCTCCGGTCTCAGGTATGAGTATCGCATGATCCGTTGCCGTTCCGCCGCCTGCTATGGCTGCTTCATTGGCCTTATCATAATCCGCCATCATCTGGTACGGGCTGGGAATATCCGTCTGCTTTACGACCTCCGGTGTCAGTCCTGACATGGATGTGTACTGGGATGCAACAGATGCGTTGGGATCTCCTGCCACTACCGAAGGGTCGTATATCTTGATCACAGGGATGGTATCGTCTGTATTATTATACGCAAGGCGAATTCTGTATATCTTCTGTTCCTCTATTCCCTGTTCCTCGATATCCTCGTTATTCCCTGTCGTTCCGTGGGAATCCGTATATGTACCGTTATTGTAGTTAGCATCATTAATCCCGTTTAAGTAATCCGAATTGATATATGCTATGGAATCAAGCGCATTACTGTTAATCTGCTCCGTAATGCTGAATCTCTGTGAGGTTGACTCCGTATACTTAACGGTGGTCTCTGTTCTGTATCCCGTGAATACGCTTCTTCCTGCGTAATCGGCATTACCCGTTGCATATACTTCATCTCTTAATGCCTTAAGAGCATCCAATATAGTGTTACGGTCGGTTGATGTAAGCTTCTCCGAAGACCCCTTGGTACACTGCTCTATCATATCGGTAAGCACATCCGATACCGTAGTAAGGGAATCCTCCGTAACCTTCATCCAGCTCTCCGCATCCGATACATTCTTCTCATAATACTGGGTAACCTGACTTACATTGGTACGAAGTCTTAAGGCTCTTATGGCTACCACCGGATCATCAGAGGGACGCACGATCTTCTTCTCTGTTGCCATCTGATTGTTAAGCTTGTCCTGATATACCTTATTGGTATTGATATTGGCTATGGAATTGCCCTGTATAACCTTGGTAGTTACTCTCATTTTATTCTCCTGTTTCTTCTGTATAAGAAGCTCTTACATTAAGTGCTGCACAGGCACCTTGACCTTATACTCCGGTCTGTAGGATCAGTCTGTCGTATACTTCGGTAAGTGTCTGGATCATCTTGGATGCCAGCGTATATGCATTCTGGTATTTAACAAGGTTGATCGCTTCGTCATCGGTATCCACACCGGATATGGAGATGCGCTGGTTATCTATGTTCTTACCTATGTTATTGTAGTTATTATAGAAGGTAGTTGCATTCTTGGCGTTAAGTGCCACATCCGACAGTACGCATGTCAGGAATTCCTGTGTGGCTGCCCCTCGATAGTTGGCCACATCCTTATTGGTGGTCATCTCTATGAGTTCGCCTGCTATATTGTACTCATCCGTACCTGCTGCCGGATCGGACTTGGTAGCCATCTTGCCGGGATCGTCTATGATAGCCTTCAGGATATTAAGGTTCTTAGCCGTCAGCCAGTAATAACTGTCGTCGGTCATCTTGACGTTCTCATCTATAGTCCTTTTGCCGTCAGCATCCTTTAGGTTATATCTTGCTTCACGGAAGAGATACTGACTTGTATCGGCCGCCTTGTCACCTACGAACATCTCCACTCCGCCGTCACCCTCGGATGTATATCCTTTCTTCAGGATATCGTTGAAGGCTGCCGAGAAGATACGGCACCATTCGTTGAGCTGCTGCTGATAGTAAGGAACACCCTGATACTTAATGGCTGTTCCGATCTCAGCCTCCTTGTCCGTGAGCGCAGGTGATACGGAATCCTTACTCTCGGTCTCATTGATCTTGAAAGTATATACACACTTGCCGGTCGCTCCGTCATAGGAGTATTCCCATTCATCGTAATTATACTTCTGATTACCCAGTATTATGGTTCCGCCGGAATCGGAGAGTGTACATTTATTAAGGTCCTTTAAGTATTCGGCACTGATCTCTACCTTGATATTCCTTGTGGTGATACCGTCATTGGTAACAGGATCTCCTATCTCGGTGATCTTACCCTTGAAGTTCTCGGCATTATTACCGTCTCTCATCTGTATGAGACCTTCAAGCTGTCCGCCTAAGGATGCATTGCAGAGGTTGAACTCCGCACACGGCTCATATGTGATGTACTCATCCTTATAACCGAACTTAACGAATTCGTTCCACTCAAGCTCTCTGTTGGGATCTTCCTTCATAAGCTTCTCATATACCGCATGATTGGCTGATGATATCCAATATACATCATACAGACCATCGATATCGGACTGGTTGGTCTTCTCATCCGATGTACGTGCCACACACTCAAGAGTGTTGTACAGATCCGTATCCACAAGCGTCTGTCCGCCTGCTATCTTGATGATGTACATATTGGCGCCGGTCTCTCTGTCGGGATCGTTGGTATCCACTACCGGATACTCCTTGGCGTCCACGCTTACTATGGAAGAGAGCTGGTCCACCAGGAGTGTACGCTTATCTCTAAGCTCATTGGCAGAACCGCCGCTTAACTCTATTACATTGATCTGCTTGTTGATGGTAGCTATCTCACTTGCAAGTGAATTGATCTCATCCACCTTAAGCTTGATCTCGGAGTTGATATCCTTCTGCACCTGCTCCATGCTGCCTGCCATGGAATTGAAGTATTCGCAGAGATTGTCTGCCATTCCGACGAACTGTGCCTTGGTAGATATATTGGCAGGATTCTTCTTAACCTCCGCGAGTGCCGTCATCATCTTATTGAAGGTGGTCGTGAAGCCTTCGATAGTGGAATCGTCTCTGAAGTAATCCTCTATCTGCCTCATGTAATAATCCTTCATCTCGAACTGGCCCGTCTTGGTATTATTGGCCCAGTACTTGTTGTCATAGAAATCATCATGTATACGCTCGATAGACAGCGTATCGACACCGGCACCGGCGCAGCCGTATGTAGTGAATACACGAAGCGCTTCGGAGGCCTGGGAATTGATACCCTGACGGCTGTAGCCGTCGGTCTCTGCGTTGGATATATTATTAGCCGTCGTATTAAGTCCGGCATTGGCATTCAGAAGCCCTGTATATGCTATATTCAGTCCAAAAAATTGTGACGGCATATTACCCTCCTTATGTTGCTAATGTATTGATGATATGCTCAAGCATATCGTCTACCACATTGATATATCTTGATGATGCATTATATGCATTCTGGAATTTAACCATAAAAGTCAGCTCTTCATCCTGTGATACGCCGATTACCTGTTCTCTGGCATTGGAGGTGGCAAGCACCGTCTTCTGCTGACTGTCTATAAGGCTCTTATAGACGGAGCCGGAATTGGCTACCTGACTTACCAGATCGCCGTAATAATCTACGAAGGAAGATTTCTTCTTGACATTGGGATTTAATGTCATGTCCTCCGACTCGAAGGCTGCCTTTAATGCTTCCATGGTGGTGTAGTCCACCTGACCGTCTATCTTGACAAAGCCAAGCTTGGTAGGCTGCCTTAAGAGCTCTACATTGATCTGCATATTGGTAGTGGTATACAGAGATTCGTTGACGTATCCGTCCACCGTATCCGTCTCCGGATTGTATACTCCGGGCATCTCCACATTATATGCACCGGTGCTGTCATAGCCCTCGGATGCGATCTTCTTAAATACCTGTATGGGAACCTCCATACCGCTTACGGGATCTGTAGTCATCAGGTATGTACTTGAGGGATTGATTGCCTTGGCAGCCAATGCCGCATCCGACAGGACCTTATTGATGGAAGTCGCTATGCCGTGTACCAGTTGATCGAATTCAGCCATGACATTCATACATACCGACTGCGATATCTCATTATCATAACGGTCCGTCATCAGGTCGGTGTAGTCAGCCCTGTGATCTCCTCTTGCCAAAAGTGAGGACTTAAGTGCTCCCACATCAGTGTCAAGGTCTGATGATATGGTCCTGTTAAGGTCGAACACCTTCGCCTTCTCAACCTCTTCTGCGGTATAATACCTGTTGCCCGCATTATCCGTGGAATATCTGGCATTCTTGATCCAGAATGGTGTATAGAATCCTGTATCGGCATCCTCGTATAATCCGAGCTTGTAAGCTATCTCACCTCTTACGAGGTCTTCTCCTTCGAACTGTATCCACACGGTACAGTCAACATCCTCTTCATATGATATGTTGCCGTATGTGGACAGCTCATCTATAAGTGCATTACGTGTATCTCTTAAGTCGTTGGCTCTCTCGAAGGATATACCGTATTCCTTCGAATTACTTATCTCAACTGTACGAATCTGATCGTTAAGCGTCTTGATCTGCTCGGCGATCTCATTAATGCGATTCGTATTCTTCTTAACCGTCTCATTGAGACTCATCTGATATTCACAGAGTCCCTCATATACCGACTGGCTTCTTGCAAGGAACTCTGAGCATCTCTCTATGAACATTCCCTGTGTGATGGCACTTGCCGGGTCCTTGGCCATCTCCTGTACGGATGTCCAGAGGTCATTGATGGATTCCTGGAAGGTCTCGCCGTTCATCTCATCAAGCAGACTTTCTATCTCTCCCAAAGCATCGGCGGACACCTCATAGAAGGAGCTCCTGCCCGATTCTTTTCTGTATGTTGCGTCTAAGAAGACGTCTCTTACCTGTCTTGTCTTGGAATATACGACACCGAGTCCGATCTGCTGATTAGATACAGCCTTATAGCTTGTCTTGATAGTATCATACGTAGCAGCACCCTGAAGTATCTGCTGACGCACGTATCCGGTAGTGTCGGTATTGGATATGTTGTGTGCTGTTGTATTAAGTGCATTCTGGCTTGTCTGTAAACCCGATACGCCTATGTACAGGCTTCCCATTAATGGCATATTGCTACCTCGTTACTTTTCCGGATGTTACTGTTTTGCGTCAAAGGCTCCCTTCTCTACACCCATGTAAGTACCTGCACTGTATGCACCTGATGTATAATTGGCTGTTTCGGGAGCCGATCTGTAGGCCTGCAATACATTCATGTCGAATTGCACCATTTCAAGTGAATCCTGTATCAACTGTCTGTTCTGCTCATTCACCCTCTTCATCTGGGCGAGAGTGTCCCTCAGCTTGTCATATATGTCTGCCAGCCTGTTCTGTTCTGCGGGTCTTCCTTTAAGGATATCTATAAGGTCGACCACCTTCAAGCTATTAACATCCTTGTTAATAACATTGGCAATGTCATTCATGTTCTCTTGCCGCTTGCGGTCAAGAGCGTTGATCTGGTTCACGATACTCTGCTCATCATCCGTGATCTTAGCGAGTTCATCCAGGTTCGCGCTTATGATAACCGGAGTCTTGTCCATGGACAGCTTAAGCAACCTCTTATAGGCTTCATTTTCCTTCTCAAGATTGTCAATAAGTGCTTCCATTAAACTGGCCACCGGTTATCCCCTCCTTATAAAGAGTATCTCTCGTAAAGCTTAGCTGCGAAGCTTTCCGCATCGACGCTGTATGTGCCGTTATCGATCCTCTGCTTGATTGAAGCGACAAGATCCTCTCTTACGTCACTTGTACCTGCCAATGCCTGCTTAGCTACCTGAATATCCTTCCCTGTGCTGGATATCTGGAGTTGATCAGAGAAGCTTGCCTTAGCTGTGCTCTTAACCTGTTTCGGACTGCTGCTCCTGTAAAGCTGCTGTACCTGATTATATGCTTCTATACGCATAATGCTACTCCTCCTTGGGGATAAACTTTTGGTTTCATAATGATTATCGGATGTTTCACGAAATACTTTATAGCATTTTTAAAAAAACTTTTTCTCTTATCCTCTTAAGCTTAGGAAGTAAGTATCGGCTCCTTCCAATCCGCCAGATGACTCTGCCTGAGATATGCTATTCCTACCGCACCCACACCTACATTACCGGCGGAGGATACACTTGACTTGGTAAGCATAAGCGCGTTCTCCGGTATCGACTGCTTAAGCTCCTTCATTATATTATTCTGCATTCTGGGAGACAGACCTACATGCGTGGCTATAATGGGAACTCTGTTATCCATACGTCCGGCAAGCAGCATGGTAGTCTTGATATGTCTTGGAATGACCTTCTCCATATCTCCTCTGTAGGCTCTGACCTGCTTAAGCTTTCCTCCTGATATGCTTATTGCAGGATGCACATTGAGGGCATCATATAACTGCCCCCTCTTCTTGGCCATAAGTCCGTATTCGGCATAGATCGATGAAGACGGCAGGACATAGCACATCTCTATATGCTTGGACAGCTTCTTAATATCCCTGCATATCTCCTCTATAGGCTTATCCATGGATGCCCACACCGATGAGATCATGGCTAAGAGTCCAAGCGCGGATGATATAAGTCCGCTGTCTATTACCTGTACATGCGAGAAGCTCTTGGCTGCCTCCATTGCTCTGCCGCAGGTATTACCCATCTTGGAGCTGAAGCTTAGGTGTATGATATCCTCAGAGGCTTCAAGCTCTCTGGTGAAGAATCTCTCATATTCCGCAACAGTAGCCCCGTCCGGACACAGCTCCCTGCTGTTCTCCGTCAGCTTACCCATAAGATCCGATGTATCTATCTCCACCGTATCCTTGAATCTGCCCTTGGCAGTCTTAATGTACAGATACATGATACCTATATCATACTTTTTGATAACATCCTCAGGGATATCACATATGGAATCGGTAGTTATACGAAGCCTTCTCTTCCTCTTGGTCACTACCTTGGTGAAGGTACTTCTTGAGGATTTCTTATTGGAATCCCTGTATTCTATGAGTTCCTTGGGTATATTGTCGGCTATGGCCTCTTCAAGCACGGTATATTCCACGGGCTTAGTCAGTATCATATCAAAGTCATACAGGACATTATTGTGCATCCTGCCATCGAGATTGGCACCGGTTAAGGCTATCACAACACTTTCCCTGCACTTTCCTCCGCCCTGGGTCCTTATCGAGTCAAGCAGCTCCGAGCCGCTCATACCCGGCATCAGATAATCCACCAGTATCACATGATACTGCTCCTTAGCCGTAAGCTTTAAGGCTTCCTCACCGCTTCCGGCTTCATCCACGGTTACCTTGGTATCTCTTAACAGACCCTTGATAATGGCGCGGTTCTGTGCATCGTCATCCACCACGAGTATACGCGCCTTGCTTGCCTCGAAGCTTCTGACATACTCTCTTGTAGTGGTGGAGGTATCTCTTAACTCCTCATAATTACTTCCGCCTATGACATCATCTCCCTCATAAGCCAGAGTCACATCCATGGTAAAGGTAGAGCCCTGACCGTATACGCTGTCTACAGACAACGTTCCGCCCATAAGATTAGTAAGCTCATAGGCTATGGGAAGACCCAGACCGTTACCCTCTATATCACCGTTACTGCCTCTGTCGAACTGTGAGAAGGTCTCGAAGAGGTGGTCTATATTCTTCTTCTCTATACCGATACCGGTATCACTTACGCTTGCCTTGATCCTTACCTTATCCTCTCCCTGTCTGTCGCTTGCCACCCTTATCCTTACCTGGCCCTCTTCAGTGTATTTAACGGCATTGGTCAGGAGATTGAGGAGAACCTGTGTGATACGTCTCTCATCACCTATAAGCGTCTTGGGAAGCTCAGGGTCTGTCTCAAGTATAAGCTCAAGTCCCTTGTTCTCGGCTCTGATGCTTATCATCTCCATAAGCTCTGTCAGCACATCCGCACTGTTAAAGGGAGATATGGATAGCTGCATGCTGTGGTTCTCTATCTGTGTCAGATCCATGATATCATTGACGATGCTTAGAAGCAGCTTACCGGAACGGGCAATAGCCTCAGAGTTGGAGGATACCTCCTTATCCTTGCTTATACGCAGATTCAGCTCATTAAGTCCGACTATCGCATTGATCGGATTGCGTATCTCATGTGAGAAATTAGCATAGAACCTCTCTCTTGAGGCATTGATCCTGTCTATCTCGTTGCGTTGGTTGATAGCCATCGCACTCTCTCTCATATATCCCGCTCTTCTGAAGGTGAATACAAGACCTGCCGTGATGCCCACAGATATGAGTCCGAAGGCCGAATCCACATATACCGCAAGCCTTGAACCCAGAGGATTGACGAATTCAGGATGCAGATATGCCACGACGTATGAGGCAACATCCACAACAACCGTCAGCAGTCCGTATATTACTAAAGCCCTGCCTCTGTATACCAGAAAGATATATATAAGTCCCATGGCGAACCAGCAGTTCGATCCGCTCTCAACTCCGCCGCAGGTGAAGAATACCATGGGGAATACCACACAATTCATCCACAGTGTAACAGTGGCTATGGGCAATTCCTGTCCTCCCTTATTCATCACATACCACACTGCCCACGGAATTATGATAAGAGTGGTGAAAACAACCACATAATTGAACAATCCCACTCTTAGGGATATGCATTCTATGAGACAGGCTACCGCCGCCACTATCGCTTCAAGACATATGATGACGAAGAGCTTCTCCCTCATATTCCTGTTGTCATTACCCATTAATTCTCTGATCTTGTCTATCATAATCAATCCCTAACCCTAACTAGCGATTCCTGTATCTCTCTCTGATTGAGCTTAGCGCATCCGCTGCCGACATATAGTCGGACATCTCCACCTTTCTCCTGATAGCTATGAGCTGAGGTGCCAGAGGATGCCCGTTATAGCTGAATTCCTTAAGCTCATCCAGTATCTTAAGCATATCATCCGCCACGAAGGTATAGGCCGCATCCTCGAAGTCATTCACATACTTATCGAACTTATCATCATCTATCGGATCGGCCACATTCTCGCTGAATTCGTCGCTTACCTCCATCTGTACCGTATCCTGACCAAGCAGAAGTGAGATGACTCTCTCATATTCCTTCATCATCTCTTCGTGATATGCTTCTATATAAGGAATATCCCTGTCCTTGGCCGCCTGCTCCATATCCTTGGCCATCTTGGAGAGTACATCCGCACCGATACTTGCCATCGAACTCTTAAGAGCGTGGACATATATGGTATAGTTCTCGTAATCACCGTCTGCGAAGAACTTCCTTATCCTGTCGATATTCTCCGGACCGTTGGTCGCATGTACCTTAAGCACGTTCATATAGTTATCAACAGTACCGCAGTACAGAAGCCCCTTCTTGACATCCAGATCTCCTATCACAAGATTACCTGCCGCATTCTCCGTCTCTGTTCCCGTCGCATCATCTATATCCGAATAACTTATCTTATCCGAAGAGATATACTTCTTAAGAATACGTTCAAGGCTGCCGACCTCAACAGGCTTGGAGATAAAGTCATTAAAGCCGTTCTCCATGAACATCTCCTTGGCACCTGCCACGGCATTGGCAGTAAGGGCTATGATGGGCACCTCCTTATAATATGCGATATCCTTGTCCCTGATCCTGCGTACAGTCTCGATACCGTCCATCTCCGGCATCATATGATCCATGAATATGAAATCATAATCACGGCTTACAAGCTTCTCAAGAGCCTCCCTTCCGCTTCCGGCAGTGGTTATCTTGATCTTATACGGCTTAAGCAGCCCCTCTATTACCTTAAGGTTCATGAAGCTGTCATCTACTATCATGATATGGGCATTAGGCATGATCATCTGTCCGGTTATAGCACCCGAACCTGATTTGCCTGTTATCCTGACAGCACTGTCACCATAATCACCGCCGGCCACATTCTCGATATTGACAGCCACAAGTCTCTTGTCAATGGCACCTATAGGAGAAGAATCCACAACGGTCTGGGGAATGGTGAACTGTATGTCGGTCCCTTTGCCGTACTTGGAGTCTACGGTCATGAATCCGCCCATAAGCTCTACCATATATCTGACTATGGTAAGCCCCAATCCTATTCCGCCCTGCTTGCGGTCCCTTCCGCTGTTAAGCTGGGTAAAATCAGAGAATATCCTGTTTAAGCTCTCAGGCCTCATTCCTATGCCCGTATCCCTGATTCGAACACACAGATTGATACCGTAATCCTCATTACGTCCGCTTATATCTATTATCACATAGCCTTCCTGGGTATACTTGATGGCATTGTCTATGAGATTGAGCATGATACGCTTAAGCTTGGGTTCATCTCCGCGCAGAGATGACGGAAGCATGGGGTCGCAGTTAAGTATGAGCTCAAGCTTCTTATCCCCGATCCTTGCAAGGCTTAGGTTAAGCACATCATTGATCGTAGACGAGATATTATACTTATCCTCGTCAAGCGTAAACCTTCCACTGCTTATCTCCGAATAGTCAAGGATATCATTCACCACAGTCATAAGGCTCCTGCCGGCGTTCTTGATATCAGTCAGGTGCTCTCTTGTGGTCTCGCTCTTGGCTTCGGATATGGCGATCTCACTCATGCCGCATATGGTATTGATCGGAGTGCGAAGCTCATGTGACATATTGGCCAGGAAATCATCCTTGCTTCTCTCCGCTAATTTAAGCTCATCTATCGTATCAAGGAGTCTGACCTTATTCCTCTCCTCCTCATCTATGAAGAACTTCACCACGAGGATCGTCACATATATGGATATGATCTCAAGTATCGTTCTTGATGCCCCTGTTAAGGATGTCAGCGCCAGTGTCTTGGATATAAAAAGGTGATGCAGGATAATCAGGGATACAGATACAAGGGGGAATACCAGCAATCCCTGCAGCTCATACAGACCTATGACAATGGAGAATCCGGTTGCGGCTATCAGTGCTCCCGGCTCGCTGTTGACAAACACACAGTATACGAGTATGCATAAGGATGCTATGGCTGCACAGAGTCCGGCTCTGAACCTGTAGCTTTTGAATTCGGTCAGATGAACCATCCACAGTATCAGCACACCGCCCTCTATGATATAGGTGATCCATGCGTTGGGCGTGGCATATGTAACTGCCGCCACGAATACGGAGTATATGGTGCATATCACCAATACCACATTCTCTATTCTTTTTCTTCTAAGAAGATCGAATTCTCTGTTGTCCATCTTGTTCCTTTACAATCCTGCGTTACTGACCATATCCTCTTCCTATGCGGGGAATCTCATGGTCATTGTACTTCCAAGGCCCTTCCTGCTCTCAATATCCAATGTGCCGCCTATCTGCTCGATCGAGCTTACCACCACATCCATTCCGACTCCCCTTCCGGAGAATTCCGTTATGTCAGTATTGGTCGAAAAGCCGGGCAGCGTAATGAATCTCCAGACCTCTTCATCGGTGTAATCCGCATCCGATCTGTCTTCATCCATAAGGCCCTTTTCCCTGGCCTTTTTAAGTATCTTATCCCTGTCAAGTCCTGCGCCGTCATCGCTTACGGATATCCTAAGCTCTCCGTCCGCAATCTCAGCCTTAAGTGTGATCCTTCCCTTACGGGGCTTGCCTGCGGCCTCTCTTAAGTCGGCATCCTCTATTCCGTGATCGGCAGAATTGCGTACCATATGCATCAACGGATCGGATATATGCTCAACGATCCCTCTGTCAGCGCGTACATCATCCCCTATGATCGAACATTCTATATCCTTGTTAAGCTTCCTTGAAGCCTCGAATATCACCCTGTTCATACGCAGGAATATATTGGTCAGAGGAACCATCCTCATATTATTGATAACAGACTGGATATCCTCGGTAAGCTTCTTAAGCTTATCGGTGGTCTTATCACCGGCAAGCTTATTCTCCTGACTTATAAGCTTCATTACAAGGTCAGAGAGCCTGTCAAGCTCCGCTACCTCCACATTGACATGGGAATTCTTAAGCTTGGCAGCCGCATTGTCCTTAGCCAATACCACTCCGCCGCCCGGAGCGTTGGCATGTACGACGAAGTCACCGGGTACATACTCTGTCTTATCCTTCGAATGCTTGGCAGCTATGTCCGCATCCACGCCAAAAAGCTTGAATCCCGCATTATATCTTGCAGCATCTATCTCCGATATGCTTATGGAATCGGTCTCATAGCCCGCACTTACGATCTTATCTATCTGCTTCTTGGAGACTGCACTTCTAAGCAGTATCTTAAAGCCCTGTTCGATTATCTCGTCACTGCTCTTCTCATCCGTAAGGATAGAAGAGGGAGAATACTTGATATCCTGTGCGATACCCTTAAGGGCATGAACCACCTTGTACGCATGTACGTTGGCAAGCTTGGTATCTCTTGCATATGTGATATATATCTGATAATAGTGGCTGGCCTTGGTATCCTTAGGTGCTATGTATATCTGGGTCGACCCTGTGGCACTGCTGCCTTCTGTCTCTGTTATATCCTTATTCCCGGCCGCATTCTTCTCCACATTGATGGATTCTAAGAAGGCATCCAGCTCATCTATGAGTGCTTGTGCGCTTGTATCCGCCATCTCTCCGGCTGATAATCTGTCAAGCTCTCCCTGTACAAAATCGCCCACCTTAAGCACAAGCTCTATCAGTTCCTTATGTGGTACGTCTGTAGGCTTATACTCTCTTATATAGAAGAAGACATCCTCCATCTTATGTGTCAGCATATTGATCTGCTCGAACATCATGAATCCGGCGGAGCCCTTCATTGTATGCATATGTCTGAAGATCTCGTCTATTGCTTCCGGCGGAAATTCCTTCTCATCTCTGTATTTCAGCACGACACCCTGTAACTCCTCAAGTATCTGTGAAGTCTCAAGCAGATATGTGTCAAGCATGTCATCTCTGTCAAAAGCCATTGCTGTCACCTCTCTTCATTAACGATACAGCTACTCGATCAGACCAAGCTTCTTAAGCGCCTGCTCGAATCTGTCCTGATTGATAGGCTTCCCCGAATATATGGTGCATCCCAGATCGAAAGCCATCTTGACATTCTTCTCTTCATTGAGTGCCGTAGCCATGATTATCTTGACAGCCTTATCAGGCTCTATACCTCTCTCCTTCTCGATATTACGTATACCGATAAGCGCCTGATATCCGTCCATCACAGGCATCATGATATCTAAGCAGACCAAGTCGTAGGGCTCGCCCTCCTCCTGAGCAAGCAGGAATGCGTCCACAGCCTCCATACCGTCTACGGTCACATCACAGTCACCATACTTAGACAGGAAACTCATCATGAACTTCCTTGTCACAAAATCATCTTCTGCCAGTAGTATTCTCATATTTCCCTTCCTTTCCACACAATATTATGCATATGATCTATCTGAGCTGCTTGGAAATCTTTCGACATACCCGATATATTTCGGGGTTGAACTTCTCTCCTATATCCGCGCCTATTATCCGAAGCGCTTCCTCCTTGGTATAGGATACTCTGTATACTCTGTCTGCGGTAAGGGCACAGTACACATTGCCCACGGCTACTATCTGTGCCGATAACGGGATGCTCTCGCCCTTCCTTCCCGTGGGATATCCGGTTCCGTCCCAGTTCTCATGATGATAATTGGCTATATCCGCAGCCATCTGCACGAAATCATCATATTCGCTTGAGAGCGCCACATCCTTAAGTATCCTTGCGCCTACATCAGTGTGCGTCTGCATCCTCAGCCTTTCCTCATGATCAAGAGCATCCTTTTTCTGAAGGATCTCCTTGGGGATAGCCACATTACCTATATCACACAGAGGCGCCGCTATCTCGATAGTATTGATGAAGGTATCCGTCACCACATCACTATATAGCTCCGCAAGCTGCATGGCCTGTGCTATCAGCCTGCAATTATAAGACAGTCTCTCGATGAATTTCTCCTCGTACATCGAATTACGTCTTGCGAGATTGGCAAGCGCATACAGCACTCCCTTCTTCTCATGCTCGATCTGCCTTAACTGACTGTTGATGGAGCTCTGAAGCCTTCTGTTGGTCTCCATAAGGTCGCGCTTCGTCTCATGGAACCGCAGGTGTACACCCGCTCTTGCCTTGACAACCTCCGGTATGAAGGGCTTGGTGATATAATCCTCGCCGCCTATCTCGAAGCCTCTGACTATATCGTCTACCTCATCATATGCCGATATGAATACTATCGGTATATCTCTGGTATCCACATTGCCCTTGACGATAGCGGCGAATTCATAACCTCCCATCTCCGGCATGGATATGTCAAGCAATATAAGGTCCGGCACACACTTCTGCAGCACCTTAAGTCCCTGTATTCCGTTCTCCGCAAGTATCGGCTGGTATCCCATCTCCGATATGATATTCCTTAATACGAATCTGTTGACTTCAACATCATCGATTATCAGGACCCTGCCCTTGCCCTCGACAGTACTTGTGTTATCTGCCATATGATCTGCACATCCTCCGTAATCGTATGATCACCACTTATTCGTTATACCCCCCCCCGATCATCTCACGCAGTTCATCGATGATCTCGGTGGTCTTCTCTTTATTCTCCTTCTGCACTGCCATCTTAAGCTTAAGCGTAGCTGTGGATATCTCCTTGGGCGCTCCTATCGTAAGCTGCTTGATGGCCTCTGCGAAGGTCTCTGCCTTGTCCCATGTATCCATCTCGACACAAAGGACTAACTTCATGAGTCTCTTCTCTATCTCCTCGGCATTCTCGGATGACCCGAATGAGAAGGTCTCTTCCTCTTCAAGCTGGGACATCTGACTGTCCGCAACACTGGTCGTATCTATATGGAAATCCGTAGCTATGGACTTGTCATCCTCCGAATCCGCCACACTTAACCATACGGAGAAATTGAAGTTGGAGCCCTTGCCCGGCTTACTGTCTACCGAGATATTACCGTCCATAAGAGACACCAGATGCTTGCTTATATTAAGTCCAAGTCCGGTACCGCCGTACTGTCTTGAGATTGAAGCATCCACCTGTGAGAACTCCTTGAAAAGCTTATCCTTATCCTTCTCGGCTATACCTATACCGGTATCCATGACCATGAAGAAAAGCTCTATCTTCCTGCCTGCTCTTGCGGTCTGTACAACCTCAAGCATTATCTTACCCACCGATGTGAACTTGGTGGCATTGGATAAAAGGTTATTAAGTATCTGCTCTAACCTGAGTTCGTCTCCTATAAGGATATCCGGTATATCCGGTGCTACCGATACGAAGAAGTCAAGTCCCTTATCATGTATCTTGTTGGCATGATTGGACTTCACGTAATTGATCATATCCCTTAGAGAGAATTCCCTCTCCTCTATCTCGAACTTACCGGCTTCAAGCTTGGAGAAGTCGAGTATGTTATTGATCAGAGCATTCATGTCGGCACAGCTTTTCTCTATCATCTCCATGGTATAGAGTCTGCTCTTGTCCCTCTCCGTATTCATGAGTTCTCTGATATTGCCCAATATACCGTTGACCGGAGTACGAAGCTCGTGTGTGACATTGGCCACGAACTCGTCCTTGATCTTGGTCATATTGATGGTATTCTCCTTGATCTTATCGATCTCTCTCATCATTGAGTCCCGACCGGATATGTCCCTTCCGATACAGACACTCCTTGTGATGCCTTCATCATCGTTAAGGAATCTCACCTCAGCATTGAAGCATGTGCTGTTGCTTCTGTATGCAACCGTGGCTACCATTCTTCCGTCCATCTCTGCAGAGCTTGTAAGCCTGCCTCCGGTCACGGTAAATATCGTGGGAAAGATGTCCTGTATGCCCTTGTCGTCAAAGCTGTCATACATAAGGAGAGTGTACGCCTCTTCATTGGCATACATTATGCTGCCGTCATCCTCAAAGACCAGAAAGAAGTCAAAAAGGCAATCTCCCAGTTTCTTAAGATATTCTCCGCTTTTAAGAATCTCTTTCATTTTGTAACGCCCCTAATACACCTGTGTATCATATATACCCTATATTCAACAATGCTAACAGAGGAAAGCCGCAGGCTTTCCTCTCTAACCTTAATAAATTATAACAAATTTGATTCTTTATTACAACAAAATTTGGTACTTATCTACCACCATCTGGTTATCAATATATATGCCACTGTCAGCACCAGTCCCAGACAGAACATCATCAGCCCGAAGGACATGCTTCTGAATATAACGGTCCTGCTCTCCTTTAAGCTCTCATAATCCATTGCGAACTTATGCACAAAGTTGACGGGCTTACCCACCCTGACTCCTTTCAGCTTAAGATATCTTCGCCTTATCCTGTTAAGCTTTCCGGCAATCACACCAAGGCAGTATGTGAGTCTGTTGCCCTCGGCAAGCTCTTCCTTTTCCCCGCTGTCGGCGAATATCCCTTTTCTGAGGAAATATATAGTTATGTCAACCAATTTATCAAGGAATCTGCATACCACAGCCGCTACGAAGGGAAGCGCATATAATACCACGGGTCTGTACAGCTTATCCTCCAGGTCAAGCCATCCCGGCCATTTGTCCGTATATTCGTCTTCTTCGGTCATAAGCACGTTCCTTATGATTCCCGCATATATAACTATGCCTATGGCAATGGATATGATCGCACCCTTAAGACATTCCGATGTGAAAAAGCTTTCGAGCATATATTCCGCATCCCTGTTGATGACAAGAGCATCTGCACAGATATCGACGATCGTCCTCATGGTATATCCGGGCGTAAGCCCAAGCGCCGGCGGTATCAGTGCCGCCACCGTAAGGGCTGTAGCAGTTGCCCTGTTCATATACGGCTTACCCTCATCATAGACTGCCTGAATATCCGCATCCTTATTCTTCTCCACGAATATACATATGTAAAGCTTAAGCATATAGGCCACGGTACAACCGCCGCTTATTAAGAATATCCATTCCGTATACTTTATTATGTCATAGCTTAGTGCCGCCGCCCCGCCATAGTACATATAGCTCTCAAGTGCGGTGATTCCCTCATGTATCAGAGTCTTGCTTATATATCCGTTAAAAAGCGGGATTCCGCCAATCCCCAAGGCCCCGGATAAGAATATGAGCTTAAGCAGCGGCTTCCTGCGCCCGTAGCCCCTTAAGGAATTAAGATCAAGCTTATGGACGTTCATGTATATGACACCTGCCGCAGCAAAAAGTATCAGCTTGAATACGGAATGTCCCACCATATGCAGGAGGCTTCCGCTTAGAGCAAGGTCGGATGCAGCCAGTCCGCTTACGCCTATTCCCGTGAGTATGAAGCCTATCTGTGATACCGAAGAGCATGCGAGTGTACGCTTAATGTCCACGCTGAATATGGCAAGCACCGCGCCTGTTGCCATTGTGAGCACGCCGGTTATGAGGATAAGTGCCGACCATGAGGACTTATCTGCGAATATCGGAAGGAATATATATCTTGAGAGCATCAGTATACCGAGTATACCGGTCTTGGTAAGCATTCCCGACAGAAGTGCCGATGCCGGTGCAGGTGCCACAGGATGAGCCTTGGGAAGCCATATATGCAGAGGAAAGGCTCCGGCTTTGGCTCCGAATCCGACAAGCATACACAGACCTGCTGCCCATATCTGCCTGACCCCTCTGTCATCTCCCATAAGTCTCATGGAATCATACAGGTACTTAAGAGAATTGAATCTTAAGCTTCCGTCCATACCGATATCGGTAACAGCATCATAGAGAAGGAACAGTCCCATGAGCATGGTCAGCCCACCTATGATGGCTATGGCAAGATAAGTATCCGCCGCCCTTAAGGAAGCTGCCCTCTCATCAAAGGCCACCCACACATAGGATGCAAGTGACATGATCTCGAAGAATATGAACATAGTATAGAAATCCGCTGCCAGAAATACTCCCACCGTGGCAACATATGTAAGGAGCGTGAAGATATAGAACCTTCCCTTCCTCTCATAGTGCCTCATGTATTCATAGGAGAGTACCAGACTCACGACCCACATGAATGTGGCTATGCATATATAAGTTATTCTGAAGTTGTCCAAGGTAAATGCTATAGTCATATCGATCCCTTCATCCGCTCATCAGTAACCTAAGACAGTCCGACCTGCGCTACCTGCTTAAGAAAGTCCATGATATATGAACAGTTAAAGCCAAATGCGAATATCGCTATCGTGAATATGGTAAGAGGCAGCAACATTCTCCAGCCCGGATCATTAATATGAGAATTGACACTCATGTCATAATCGCCTCTGGGGAAGAAGGCTCTCACCATCATTGTCATCATATATATGGCGGTAAGTATGGCAGATATAAGCAGTGCCACAACTCCCGCATACGCAAGAGGCATTCCTGTCTCTATTGCAGCCGCGGCAAGATTGTACTTGCTTATGAAGCCGCACAGCCCCGGCACGCCCATGACAGCCAGTCCGCTTACGGTGAATATAGTAAAAACCTTCGGCATCGCATAGCCAAGACCGTCCAGCTCATACACATATTCCCTTCCGGACCTCACGATCACGGCTCCTGCGCAGAAGAAAGCGCATATCTTCATCACCGCATGCATTATCATATGGCACAGGGCCGCCGTCATTCCAAGAGGAGTCATAAGAGTCACCCCGAATAATATATAGGACAGATTGGCGATGGTAGAGTAGGCAAGCCTTCTCTTGATATGCGGCTCCTTCACCGCTCTGAAGCTTCCGTATACTATCGTGAATATCACTACGCTCATTGTCACATACTGAGCCCATGTTCCTCTTATGAAGTCAGCGCCGAAGAGATAATATGTAAGTCTTATTATGGCAAAGGCTCCTGATTTGACCACCGCAACCGCGTGTAAGAGTGCGGTGACCGGGGTAGGCGCAACACCCGCATCCGGCAGCCATGAATTGAAGGGACATACTGCCGCCTTTACTCCAAAGCCCATGAATGCGAACACATATATGAGCAGAAGCGTATTGCTCCTTGAACCCACCTTCGCCATATCAAGCACACCGCCCAAGGAGAATTCTATCGTGCTTCCGAAGCTTATGATGAATATCATTCCAAGGAAGGCGAACGCTGCTCCGCCAAGCGAATAATACATGTACTTACGGCTTGCAAGGATAGCCTTGCGCGTAAGAGTGTGCATGACAAGCGGCACCGTAACAATGGTAAGCAGCTCATAGAAGAAGTACATCGTAAGTATATTGGCCGCAAGTGCTATTCCGAGTGTCACTCCGAACGTCATCGTGTAGAACATGAAGAATACCCTCTCATGCTCACCCTCCATGTATTCGAAGGAATAGAGTGTCGCAAGAGGCCAGAGTGCGGATATAAGTCCGGAGAATACCATACTCAGTCCGTCCATGCGAAATCCTATGGAGAGATTCCCCGGAAAGGTGACAAGAGTAAAGCACTCCGCTCCGGGGCTTAATATCATCCACCAGACCAGTACCGAGTTGATGAGCACCATAAGCTCGGTGAATATATGCATTTGTTTTTCATTTTTCCACTTAATGACGGGAATTAAAGCCCCTGTCACCAAAGGAATAAGAACCGTCGCAAATATCATGTTGATCCTCTTAATCAATAATTAAGTCTGACTGTATCTGTATGCGGATATCTATCTATATGAATATCTGTCGTATCAGCTCTATCACGGGTTCCGGATACAAGCCTGTCATAACCGACAGCAGCGTCAGCGTCGCTATGGGCAGCGCCATCAGAAGTCCCGGTCTGTACCCCTTGATATCCTCTCCTGCATGGCTAAGCCTGTATTCCTCTCCCGGAAAGAATCCGATGATAGTAAGCTTAAGCAGATAGCCTGCGGTTAGCAGCGCACTTATCAGAAGTATCACAGGCCCCAGATACGAGAATACCGGTATATCTGCAGACAGAGCTCCCGTTGCCAGATACCACTTGGATACGAATCCGCCTGTAGGCGGTATGCCGATAAGACCCAAGGCTACAATGGTATAGCATATCATGACAAAGGGCATCTTAAGCCCGATCCCGCGCATATCCTCAACCTTAACAGCCTTCGTATGATGTATGATCGCTCCTGCCGTAAGGAAAAGCGCCGCTTTGATAAAGGCGTGGGCCATTACATGCAGTATGGCTCCGGTCAGTGCATCGGATGAATAGCTGATGGAGCTTAAAGCGTTGTCACTATCGTATACACCGAAGCTTACTGATAGTCCGAAAAGGATATAAGACATCTGACTTACGGTGGAATATGCCAGACGCTTCTTAAGTACAGGCTCTCTGTAGGCAAGCACCGAGCCCATCAGTACCGTTACCAGCGAAAGGCTCATGAATGCCGTCTGTACCGGACTGCCCTTAAGATTGATCGAACCCAGTACATACCACAGACTTCTTATGATTCCTAAGACTCCGGCATTGACCACGCATGCCGAGAGTACTGCGGAAGCCGGTGCCGGTGCAACGGGATGGGCGGATGTAAGCCACGAATGCATAGGCCACATGCCTGCCTTGACTCCAAAGCCCAGGATAAGCGACATGGCTGTTATCATCAGTATGGTGCCGTGCTGCTCCCATGTGGCGGCATCCACGCTGCCTCCCATTATGAAATCCAGACTGCCTGCGAATCTGCCTAAGTTATATATGCCAAAAAGAGCAAAATAAGCCCCGAAGAGCGAGAAGAACATATACTTAAGGGCGGCCATCTTAGCCTCCTTCGTCCTGTCATGGATGACAAGAGGCATCGATATAAGCGTTAAAAGCTCATAACACAGATAGAACGTCACAAGGTTCGAGGCTGCGCATAGCAGTATCTCAACAAGCATCGAAGCGGCAAAGAACACACCAAAGCTCTTCCTTCGCTCCTTACCCTTCATGTAATCGAGCGCAAATATCCCGGCGCATATGAAGATCACAAGGGTAAGTACCGCGAAGACCGCACCTAACGGGTCCATATGAAATTGAATAGGTAATCTGTCCATCATATCCGTCACGCAAACATATCAAGCCCCTGTCTGATAAGCTCCACTATCGGATCAGACATGACTCCGAGAATAACATTAAGTATCACGAAAGCACCAAGCACCGCACTGTATAACGGCACACTCCGCATATGCACCTTCTCATAGCCCTCTCTTCTGAAATTCTCATCCTCCTCTACCGGCGTATATATCCTTATGACCGTCTTCATAAAGTATATGGCATTAAGGATGGTACTTATTCCAAGGACTATAAGCACCGGAAGCATCCTCACCGTAAGGTTGACCGCCGCCTCGGCAAAGAGCAGCTTGCTTATGAAGCCTGAGAATAGAGGCACACCCACCATGGACAGTGCCCCGACTGCAAAGGCTATTCCCGCCATTCTGTTACGGTAGGCACTTCCTGTAAGCGGACCGAACTTCCTGCTGCCGTCGGATACATCGGTAAGTCCTATGGCAGATATGAAAAGAAGTGATTTGGTCGCCGCATGGCTTAGCATATGGAATATCGCAGCCACCATACCGAAGGCCGTACCCATTCCTATACCCATGAATATATATCCTATCTGTGCCACCGATGAGTAGGCGATCATTCGTCTTATATCATTTTCCCTGATGGCGCTTACCGAACCGAATATCATGCCCGAGAGTCCGAATATGAACAACACATCTATGATGCCGCTGTTTTTGTATATCTCAAAGCCTATTACTCTGTATATTATCTTGATAAGCAGGAATATATAGCCCTTGGACACAAGACTCGAAAGTATGGCGGCGCTTGATACGGTAGAGTATCCGTAAGCATCCGGAAGCCATGCATGGAACGGGAAGAGCGCACATTTTATTGCAAGTCCCACGCTCATAAGCGCTATGGTGCACAGCAAGGGCTCCGGATAGTGTCCGGCACTGACAAGCCCTTCCACGGATTCCTTGATATTGCTCATAAGCAGATGTCCCGTTATGTCATAGAGGATACATATTCCAAGCAGGATCATTCCCGAACCGATAAGGCTCATGATCATATATCTGACCGCCGCCTCTATGGTACGTCCGTTCTCCCTGATCATTATCAGTCCGCATGCCGATATGGTATTGATCTCCACGAATACATAAGCCGTGAAAAGGTCGTTGGTATATACCAGAGCAAGCAGTGAGCTTAACATCAGTCCCACAAGCACATAATACAGATTATGCTTACCTGTATTCACTTCATCATACAGCTTCTTGATACCGCCAAGCACCGACAGAAGCATCACTATGGAGAAGAAAAGTGCCATCCCCGCTTCCAGTATTCCCGCCCTTATCTCATTACCCCACGGTGCGGGAAAGTGTCCCATCATGAACACAAAGCTCTCTCTCGTTACGATAAGATTGCCCAGCAGCACGGCAGAAAGTCCTATGATTACGGTTATCACCACAGCATTAAGTACTCTGGCCGCCTTACCCGGAAGCACCGAGCATACGGGTCCTGAGAACATTGCAAGCATTATTGAGAAGAAGGGGAAGTTACGCACAAAGCCCATCATAAGCCCTCCTTCTTAAGTCTTGTTGATATCTCGTCCAGATTAAGCGTCCTGTATCTTCTGTAAAGCCTTATGGTAAGCGAAAGCATAAGGGCGGACACTGACACCGACACCACGATTCCCGTAAGCACAAGTCCTGCGGGGATAGGGTTGATATATCTCTCCACCGAAGTCACTCCGTCCACCACTATAGGCACCGTCCTTCCGGTTATATATCCCTTCACCGCAAGGAAGAGGTATATGGATGAGTCCATGATATTAAGTCCTATTATCTTCTTGATAAGGTTCTTCTGGAGCAGCAGATTGGCAAAGCCCGTGGCAAAAAGCGCCATGGCGATGACTTCCGCATAATTGGAAAAGAAATTTGCACCCATGTTAAAAATCTCCCTTCCTGAACATCACATAGAACGTATACATGGTGCATGCCACCACAAGTCCCACGCATATATTAAGTATCAGTATAAGTCCGCTTGAAAGTATGGCCCCCGCGGTTCCAAGGGGTATATGACTGTCTAAGTGATTGGCACCGCAGTAGAAGGAATATGCCTTACACAGACAGTATGTAGTCAGGGCAAAAAAGCTTATCCACTTATATGTCTTCTCAGTGAAGAACCTCTCAGTCTTCATAAAGCCAAAGGCATTGAGATAGAGTATCAGTCCCGCACCTATTATGGCACCTCCTGAGAATCCGCCTCCCGGAGACAGGTGTCCGTTAAGTATCACATATATACCGAATACGATTATGATAGGCACCAGGAATTTAGCCACAGTCTGCAATATCACATCATTCTTGGGCTCATATATGCGGTCACTTGATTCTTCCTTGTCCTTCTCATCCTTCTTATTGTGACGAAGAAGTATGAGCACCGTTATCGTTGCCACGAAGAGCACGTTGGATTCACCGAAGGTATCGAACGCCCTGTAATCAAGTATCATACCCGTCACGATATTGACAGCGCCCGTCTCCTCCAAGCCCTTCTCTATATACCTTGCCGGCACCTCATTATTGGTGGGTCTGTCGGCCGCTCCGACCTTAGGTAAGAATGATACGCTGTATATTAAGAGTGCGCCCAGTATGATGCAGAAAAGCACCGCAACCACTCTGTAGCAACGGTTAAAAAACCTAAGCAGCTTATTGGAGCTTTCATCATAAGCCTTCTCCTTGGCCAACTGCTTATCCTTCATTCGCTCTATCAGATCGGATTCATCCTCCATGGGAATGAGTAAAGACATGTCCATCTTAGTCTCATCCGGATAGTATTCATCCTCACCCTTAAGCCATTTGAAAAAACGATATGCTTTTGTCTTACTGTATTCTTCGTCGCTTTTACGCCTGCTCATCGAGTCCGTCCACCTTTTCGGTATTGATATCCATATCCGACAATTCCTTTGTTCCCTCTTCTATGTTGATCGCATGTATCTTCTTAAGTGTCACGAAGAAGAGCACACTGGTAACACCTGCTCCCACGGCCGCTTCCGTGATGGCAAGATCCGGAGATTCCAGCGTTACCCATATGATAGACATGATAAGTGAGAATGACATATATATAAGGATGGCATTAAGCAGATCCTTGGTCACGCTCACGCTCACAGCACATACAAGCAGAAAAACAAGCAATATTATCTGTAAAGTATTCATAGTTCTTCCTTTTTTTCCGATGCTTTATCATACTCAGCCTCAAGTATGCTCACATCCTCATACACCGTAGCTCTCTTATCTATATCCTCATTGGTAGTCACCTCAAGTCTGGCTAACAGATGTGAGGCCACCGGAGATGAGAACCACAGGAATACCACTATAAGCACTATCTTAAGTGTAGTCATGTTAAGTCCCGAAAAGATCATAAGGCCCACAAGGGACAGGCTTATACCAAGAGTGTCGCCCATGGCTGCCGCCTGCATACGGTTAAGAACGTAATTCATATGGAATACCCCATAGAGCTCCACCGTGAAGATGATAAGCCCCGCAAGCAGGAAGGCCGCTCCGATCACAAGTCGTATCCATTCCATGTTAATCCTCCTCCTTCTTTTTCCTTGCCGCTTTTCTCTCTTCATATATTCCTATATATACCTTGGTGATGACCACAACGGCTATAAAGCTTATCATGGCATAGATAAGCGATATGTCCACAAGATAATCCTCCTTAAGCAGAAGGGCGAGGGCTGTCATTATGACCATTACCATGGTTCCCATCATATTAACGGCCACTATCCTGTCCGCTATGCGCGGCCCTCTTATCGCCCTTATCAAGCAGGCAAAAAGCGCCAAGGCCAAGATCACTATGACGAACATATATATGGCTCTGTATGCTGTATCTATACTCATACTGCTTCCTTTCACTCAGTCCTTGTCCGCAGACTCATTCTTCTGCGCTATCATATCAAAGCCGCCGAACTGCTTCTCCCACCTGTCCTCGAATTCGTGCAGCATCACACAGAATACCGAATCCTTTATTCCCAGGGCGAGACTTTTATCAAGGCAGTGCACCTTGAATCTGTTGCCCTCAACGGATACAGTTATCGTACCCGGAGTAAGCGTTATGCTGTTGGCTAACATCATCCTGGCCGAATCCGTCTTAAGATCTGTTACAAAGCTTACAACGGCAGGCTCCACATCATATCTTGAGCTCATGATCATCCTTATGACCGAGAAGTTGGCCTTGACGATCTCCACTATAAGCACGGCGAAGTACTTCACAAAAAGACCCGCATTACGTGCCGCAAAAATGTCTATCCTTGGAGAATAATCAAGAAAATGACAGATGAACCAATATACGCATCCGCAGATGACCAGCCCGAAAAGCGCGATCTCTGTCGTGAGCTTTCCGTTAAAGATTACCCATACGAAGAATAAAAATAAAAACATTTATGATTTCTACCTATTATTTATGAACAAATATATTTACAAAGCAATATTGACATTGTACACCTTATTTTTTAAAATGCAAGTTGCAAGTATACAAAAAAGCAAAAGGTATACAAAGGGAGCGTAAAACAATGGAAAAGATAAGGATAAAGTATTTCACCGATAAGATCGAAAAGCTTGCGTATATAGACGGCAAGTCCGACTGGATAGATCTTCGCGCCGCCGAGGATATATATCTGAAGGAAGGCGAATGGAGGCTTATCCCCTTAGGAGTAGCCATGGAGCTTCCCAAGGGATATGAGGCCCATATAGTACCCAGAAGCTCTACATACAAGAACTTCGGGATCATCCAGACCAATCATCAGGGTGTGGTGGACTGCTCATACTGCGGAGACAATGACCAGTGGTACATGCCGGTGCTTGCCATGAGAGACACTCACATAAGCTTAAATGACAGGATATGTCAGTTCCGTATAATGGAGAACCAGCCCAAGCTCGAATTCGATGAGGTTACTCACCTTGAAGGCGCGGACAGAGGCGGCTTCGGCTCCACGGGCAGACAGTAAGGAGCGCCTATGCATAACAATGTGACAGATTATCTTAATTCCATAGTGAAGAGCAAGCCTCACAAGGTTGCCTACAGCGACGGTACAGACTCTCTTACCTTCATGGACGTATATAACATAAGCGGTGCAATAGGCACATATATCGCAGGAAGAGGTATATATAAGAAGCCCGTTGTAGTCTTCATGAGCAAATCCCCCGCAGAGGTGGCCACCTTCTTAGGTGTTGTATCGGCAGGCTGCTATTATGTGCCCATAGATGAAGAGATGCCATCCGAGAGGATACGCCTTATCCTTGACAATGTCTCATCTCCTCTTATTATATGCGACAGCCTGACAGCAGAGGTCGCAGAAGGCTTTAAGAAGAATGACACCGATGTCATATTATATGACGATATCCGTTCAACTCTCCGTAATGACAGCGTGCTTAATGACATTCATGACAGAGCAATTGATACAGACCCCATATATATAGTATTCACCTCAGGCTCGACAGGCGTTCCCAAGGGTGTAGCGGCTTGCCACCGCTCGGTGATAGACTATATCGAGCAGCTATCGGAGGTGCTGTCCTTTAGCGAGGATACTGTATTCGGCAATCAGTCTCCCCTGTACTTCGATGCCTGTCTTAAGGAACTGTATCCCACTCTTAAGTTCGGTGCCACGGATTATCTCATACCCAAGCAGCTATTCTCTACTCCCTATAAGCTTGTGGAATTTCTGAATGAGCACAGGATCAATACCATATGCTGGGTAGTATCCGCACTCACAATGGTGAGCGCATTCGATACCTTCGATGATATCAAGCCTGAGTATCTTCATACTATAGCCTTCGGAAGCGAGGTCTTCCCTGTCAAGCAGTTCAGGATATGGAGAGATACCCTTCCCAATGCTACCTTCACTAACCTCTACGGTCCCACCGAAGGAACGGGAATGTGCTGCTATTACAGGGTGAACAGAGACTTTGAAGAGGGCGATTCCATCCCTATCGGCAGACCCTTTGACAACAGGGAGATACTGCTTATCAAGGATGACGATACTCTTGCAGGTGACGGCGAAGAGGGCGAGATCTGCATTAGAGGAACCTCGGTTACTCTCGGATACTATAACGACCCCGAAAGGACAGCCGCAGTATTCACTCAGAACCCGCTTAATACCGCCTACCCTGAGATAATATACAGAACCGGAGATATAGGCAGATACAATGAGCTCGGCGAGCTTATATACATATCCCGTAAGGATTATCAGATCAAGCACATGGGCCACAGGGTGGAGCTTGGCGAGATAGAAGCTGACGTGGATGCACTGGATGTCATAAGGATGGCGGCCTGCATATATGACAATGACAAAAAGCTCATTATACTGTATTATATAGGAGATATAGAGGCAGCAGAGCTTAATAAGCTGCTTAAGGACAAACTGCCAAGGTATATGCTGCCCGGCAGGACATATAAGCTTGACAGCATGCCCTTTACCGGCAACGGCAAGATAGATCGTGTTACACTTAAGAAGATGTACAAGGAGGCATAAGCAATGGAAGAATTAATGGAGATACTTACATCCCTTCACCCGGATGTTGATTTTGACAAAGAGGAGCATCTGATAGATGACAAGATCCTTGACTCAATGGATATAGTAAGGCTTGTGACCGAGCTTACGGACAAGTTCGATATTAAGATCAAGGCCAAGGATATTATCCCTGAGAACTTCAATTCCGCTAAGGCGATCGGTGCACTGATAGACAGGATCAATGAAGAATGATGAGGTGTTAAGGTGCTATTCACATCCTACGGCTTCATAGGCTCAGTGCTTATACTTTTTCTGCTCTACTACGTTATTCCCAAGAGGTTAAGACCGGCACTTTTGCTAGTCTTCTCTCTTATCATATACGGTATGGCAGACGCCAGATACCTTATATATATAGGTATAACCGTTGTAACGGTATGGTACGCAGCCCTTATCATAGATAAGAACAACAAAGCCGTCAAAGACTACATCAAAAAGCATAAGGCAGAGATGTCCGCCACGGAGCGTAAGGCATACAAAAAGCTTAAGGGGAGAAAAAGTCTCCTCTTCTTTTTGGCAGGGCTTGTCTTAAACTTAGGAATACTGGCCGTAGTGAAATACTCCGGCTTTGTCTTATCCGGTATAGGGCATATGCTCTCTTCCGGTACAGACGGTGTACTGAATATACCCGATATGCTTATCCCCTTGGGCATATCCTTCTATACCTTCCAGTCCGTTGGATATCTGACTGATGTATACAGAGAGAATATCGATGCAGAGAAGAGTCTGCCAAGATATGCTCTCTTTATCACTTTTTTCCCGCAACTGGTACAGGGTCCCATAAGCAGATATGAGGATCTTGCTCCCACACTGCTTGCTCCGCACAGTGCCGACTTCAGTGTCATATTCCGTGGACTTCAGCGGATACTGTGGGGATATTTTAAGAAGCTTGTCATTGCAGACAGACTTCTTATGGGAGTTACCACGCTTATAGGGGATACCTCCCTCTATCGCGGCGGGTATGTACCCGTTATGATGCTTCTGTATACGCTTGAGCTCTATGCGGACTTTACCGGCGGAATTGACATAACCATCGGTATCGCCGAGACCCTTGGCATTAGCATCAAGGAGAACTTCATACGTCCCTACCTGTCCACATCCCTTGCAGATTACTGGCGCAGGTGGCACATATCCATGTGCAGTTGGTTCCGTGACTATGTCTTCTATCCGGTATCCACAAGCAACGCTTCCATACGGCTGTCCAAGTGGGCCAGAAAGCATATAAGCGATAGTGCGGGCGGTAAACTTCCCGTATATCTGTCAAGCTTCATTGTATGGTTCTGTACCGGCATATGGCATGGGGCAAGTGTCAACTTCATAGTATGGGGACTTCTTAACTTCCTTGTACTTACGATATCTGAAGAGCTTTCTCCTCTCTATGAGAGATTCCATAAGCGCTTCTCATTCGCCGGCAGCTTCCCTTATCGTGTATTCATGATACTTCGTACCTTCCTTTTGGTATGCGTACTGAATCTCTTCGACTGCTTTGCGGATGTCAGAGATACTCTCGGCCTTATAGTATCCGCTTTTAACTTCGGAAGCTACTCATCTATGGAAAAGGGTGCCCTGCTTAACATCGGCTTAAGCGTAAGTGACTATGTTATCGCTGCCGTTGCGCTTACGGCTGTACTTATCGTAAGCATCATCGAAGAGAGGTATGATACAAGCATCAGGGATATCATAAGAAAGCGTCCCTATGCGGTGAGGTTCATTCTGTGGACATGCCTGTTCCTTGCAACTCTCATATTCGGAGTATACGGTATAGGCTATGACTCCTCACAGTTCATATACAACAGGTTCTAAAGCAATGAGAAAAAAGTTAGAGACAAGACAACTTATAACCGCATTACTGTCTGCCGTGGCTGTTATCGCGCTGATATACCTTGCGCAGAGACTTCTGATCCCCAAGTATGTGGATGATATCGTGGAAGGCGGAATGGTATCCGAATACTATGATGAGAAGGACAAGAGCTTCGATGTTATCTTCATAGGCGACTGTGAGGTGTATGAAAACTTCTCTCCCGTCACACTGTGGGAGAACTACGGCATCAACAGTTATATAAGAGGAAGTGCCGAGCAGTATATCTTCCAGTCATATTATATGCTGGAGGATACCTTAAGATACAGCAGACCGAAGGTTGTGGTATTCAACATACAATCCCTGCAATTTGATGAGTCAAGATCGGAAGCATACAACCGCATGACCATAGACGGTATGAAGTGGTCAGGGGCCAAGCTTGGATGTATCAAAGCCTCCATGACAGATGAAGAACATCTTATTGAATATATATTCCCCATCTTAAGGTTCCATTCAAGATGGAACGAGCTAACGTCTGCGGATGTGGAGTACATGTTCAGACACAAGAAGGTGACACACAACGGCTATTACATGCGAGTGGATGCTCTTCCCGCAGGGGACATGCCGCCGGTGAAGCCGCTTGGAGACTACAGCTTCGGTGACAGGGCATGGGAATATCTTGATAAGATACGCACCTGCTGTGAGGACAATAATATAGAGCTTCTGCTCATCAAGGCGCCCAGTCTTTACCCGTACTGGTATCCGCAGTGGGATGAACAGGTAAAGGAATATGCCGATATGTACGGCCTTAAATACATTAATTTCCTTGACGAAAAGGATGCAATAGGTATAGATTATAACACAGACACATATGACGGCGGTCTGCATATGAACCTAAGCGGTGCCGTGAAGTGTGCGGATTACATCGGCCCCATACTAAGGAATGAGTATGAAGTGCCCGACAGACGTGATGATGAGGCTCTTGCTTCCATATGGGCAGACAAGATCAGGGTCTACAACGAAGATATAGATTATCAGAAGGAGCAGTACGGTATAGAATGACCGTTATAAGAATATGTGCGGAATATGCGGAATCTTAGGAAGAGAGAACAGAAGAAGCATCCCTGAGGATGTCCTTAAGGATATGATGAAGGCCATTGCCCACAGAGGACCGGACGGAAGCGGAAGCTTCATCGACTCTCATGTGGCTCTTGGCTTCAACAGGTTAAGCTTTATTGACCTTGAGGGCGGGATGCAGCCTCTCTATAACGGTGATAAGTCCGTGGTTATGGTATGTAACGGAGAGATATTCAACCATAACGAATTAAGGGATGAACTTATGGCTAAAGGCTATGTGTTCAGGACCAGAACAGATGTGGAGGTGATACCCCATCTGTATGATGAATACGGACTTGACTTTCCCAAGTATCTGAACGGGCAGTTCGCCATTGCTCTGTATGATATCCGTAAGGACGAGCTGTACTTAATAAGAGATCAGGTGGGGATATGTCCCCTTTACTATACGATATATGACGGTCGTGTCATATTTGGTTCGGAGATCAAGGCTATCCTTGAATATCCCGGCGTTCCGAGAAGGCTCAATATGAAAGCCGTCGATCAGCTTATGAACTTCCCCGGCATCGTCTCTCCCACTACCTTCTTCGATGGTATATACGCACTCCGCGCCGGACATATCATAAGGTTTGCGGCAGATCCTGCCATAGAGCCTGAGGATATTGAATTTTGGGATATGATATACACGGAGGATATAGAGGATAAGGGCGAGGAATACTATGTTGAGAATGTGAAAAAGCTCTTTAAAGAGGCTGTTGCCAGAAGATTAGAGGCGGATGTGCCCATCGGATTCTATATATCCGGAGGTCTTGACAGCTCGCTTGTGGCCTGTTATATAGGCAAATTCCTGCTTAACAGCTACTATTCCTTCTCTGCCGAGATCGGAACAGACGAACTGGACGAAAGCCCTTATCAGAAGCTTGTTAAGGACTGTGTTAAGTCTACACATTATTCCGTTCCCGTAACGGATGAGAGTATATATGAGAATCTGCGTACCGTGATACATCATACGGAATCCGCAGTCAAGGAAAGCTATGATGTGGCAGCCTTTCTCTTAAGCTCTCTCGTGCAGGGCTCTCCTGCCAAGGCTGTCCTTACGGGGCAGGGTTCGGACGAATTCTTCTGCGGTTATGTGGGCTATATGCTTGATATGTTCCGCGGTATGCAGCGTGGTTCCATGAGCGAGGATGAACTTAAATATAATGAACACCTGTGGGGTGACAGATACTTCAGATACGAAAGGATACATCCGGATATTCGCAAGGTGCATAAGCAGGTGTATTCTCCTGAATTCGCATCACAGTTAGAGAGCTTCTCGGCACTTAAGGAAAGCCCTATAGATACAGCCAAGGTTGCGGGCTTAAGTGATGCCAAGAGACGGTCATATATAGACTATAAGCTTCGTCTGTCGGATCACCTTCTGATAGAACACGGTGACCATATGTTCTTCTCTCATTCGGTTGAAGGCAGGCACCCATTCTTAGATGCCAGGCTGCTTGACTTCGTAAGGCTGATACCCGATGAGTATAAGATCAACGGTACCAATGAGAAGTACATACTTAAGCGTGCCGGAGAAGGCATCGTGCCTGAGAAGATCCTTAAGCGCAACAAGTTCCCCTTTCAGGCACAGGGAATGTCGATGCTTATCAAGAATACCCGCATTGAAGAATACATCGACGACACACTTATAAGAAAATACGGTATATTCAATACCGATTTCATAAGCAGGATGAGAAAGGACTACAGACAGGAGGATTTCAAGCTCATGGGCGCATATGAGATCGACTATCTCATGATAGTCATGACGGTGACCATGCTGTGTGAGGAATTCTCATTAAGCGTATGAGCAGGCTTTATCATACATGTATGTTTTTTTTTATGAGGGATTAGTGTGAAAAATATGAGTAATATAGACAAAGAGATGGAGATCATCGATCTTGACAACGAGGACATAACCTCAGAGCCCGATCTGTCCGAAGATGAGATCGTACATGAGGACGAGACCGTGTCTTATGATGAGAACACATCCGGTGAAGCCGCATCAGATGAGACCGCATCCGGTGAGGCTGCTTTGGATACAGAGCATGGCACGACTACACATTCAGAGCGTTCCCATAAGAGACATAAGAAAAATAAGAAGAAGCATAAGAATCGCAAAAAGGGGCATGGCATAGCCGTGGCTCTGATCTTATTTACTCTTCTTGCTGCTCTGGGAGTCGGCGGATATTATATCTACAGCGACTATACGGGACGCGTCTATTCAAGGGCTATAATAGAGGCCGGTGACGTTGAGGTCACCCCCGATGACTTCTCTAAGGACCCTCTTAAGCCAGTATATTTTGCGGACGGCTTCGATATCACGGCTATAGATACCAAGTCTCCCGGTGACTATGATATCTCTCTTACATCCGGCTTCTATAGCTATACATCCATTCTGACCGTAGAGGATACTACCCCTCCCGTAGCAGAGATCGACACTGTAACCCTTGAATTCGGTAAAGAGGTTACTCCTTCCGATTTCATAATTAGTATTGATGATGTGACTAAGGTGGATGTAGCCTTCGCCACAGCCCCCGATCTAAGCAAGGGCGGTGAAAGCCCCGTCACCCTTATACTTACCGATACTTCCGGTAATACGGCAACATATGATTCCACACTTACCATAATTCCCATACACAGCAGTGTAGTGATCGAGGCCGGAGATGATATGCCGTCTGTTGACAGCTTCCTGCTTCCTGAGATGGGTTCGGATAATGATGGCGCAGTTATGTTAACCTCTGCCGGTTCAATAGATACTCTTATCCCCGGAGAATACCCTGTTAAGATCAAGCTTTCCTCAGGTACATATGAGTCCAGACTTATCATAGAGGATACCATAGCGCCTGTCATCACCGTGAAGGACTTCGACGGCTATATAACCTCGGATATCACTCCCGAATCCCTTATAGAGACTGCCGAGGATTCCACAGAGCTTAAGTTCTCCTTCAAGGAAGAACCCGAATTCGATTCCGAAGGCACATATGAGGTTACAGTGGTTGCCACGGATATGGGTGGCAACACCGCTGAGGCTGTATCAACCCTTAAGCTTATACCCGATACGGAAGCACCGGTCATCACAGGTGCCAAGGATATCACGATCATGCAGAATTATCCCATAAGCTATCGTGACGGTATCACGGTGACGGATAACTGTGATGAGAACATAGTACTTAAGATCGAAGCAGACAGTGTCAACCCCAAGGAGCTCGGTACATACCCCATAGTATATTCCGCTACGGACAGAGCCGGCAATACCACTGAGGTACCCGTTACCCTTACCATAATCGAAGAGCACTATGATGAAGCCACGGTATATGCCCTTGCCTCACAGACACTTGCACGTATCACCACTCCCGAAATGAACAATATGGAGAAGATAACGGCCATATACTGGTATGTCAAGAAGAACATGTCCTATACCGAATCCGACAATAAGGATGACTGGCTTAAGGCTGCTTACTATGGTCTTGCTCTCCATAAGGGCGACTGCTACTCATACTGCTGTGCATGCAAGGCAATGTTCGATGTACTCGGCATCCCCAATATGATCATAGACACCTATCCCTTAAGGATCATACATTTCTGGAATCTGGTCGATCTGGGCGAAGGCTGGAGACACTTTGATACCACCCCAAGAATAGGCGGAGGCGAGTTCCTGTACATGGATGATGCAACTATCACAGCATACTCTGTAGCACACAATAACTCACATATATACGACAGGAACAGATTTCCGGGCATTCAGTAGCCCGTAGTCAAAGGATTATGGAAAAACTCGGTATTATAGGCGGTCTGGGCCCCATGGCCACAGTCAGTTTCATGAAAAGAATAATTGACATGACGGATGCTACCTGCGATCAGGAGCATATTCATATGGTAGTGGAGCACTGCCCCACTATCCCCGACCGTACAGCTTACATCCTGGATCATAACAAGCCCGATCCTGCCCCCGCCATACTTGAGGCTTGCAGGATTTTGGAGGGTGCAGGTGTGGACGAGATAGCCATCCCCTGTGTAACAGCCCATTTCTTCAGGGATAAGATTGCCAAGATCACATCGATACCCGTACTGGACGGTGTAGCGTTGTGTGCGGATTATCTTAAGGAAAAGGGCGTACATAATGTAGGGATAATGGCTACCGACGGAACGATAGCCTCCGGTATATTCCACAATGTACTGTCCGAACACGGGATCACCTCTGTCACACCTACACCGAAGGCTCAGAGGTATGTAATGGACCTTATATATAATGATGTCAAGGGCGGCAGACCTATAGAGCAGGATAAGTTTGGTGCCGTGGCCGTTGAACTCAGAGAAAACGGTGCCGAGGTGATAATCCTTGGATGCACCGAATTGTCCGTTATAGCCGATAAGTGGCTGCCGGATGGCAGGTTTTTGGATGTTTTATCAGTTTTATCCCGTGCATGTGTCATGGATTTCGGCAAATTGAAGGATGCATATAAGGAATTATTGTGATACAATTAATGTCCATGATAGGAATATATTATTAGATTAAAGAGGATATCATAGTGTGAAAAATATGATTGATATCATATTTTTCACACAGCGATTTGTGCCGAGCCCAAATCGCCTTATCGCATCGGCGAATCTGAAATTCGCCTCGCGAGCCTCGCACAATGTGCTCGGCCCGGAGGATTATTATGAAAAAATCAATCAGTGTTATCATAACAGCAGCCGCACTTGCAATGGCACTTACAGCATGCGGCGGGACATCTGAGGATGTTAAAAGGATAGAGAAGGATTCAACATCCGCTACGGCAACAGAGACTACCGAGGTCAAGGCCGAGGAGCCCGTAACGGAGGGTGCAGAAGTAACGGCTAACGAAGCCTCTTCGGATGGTGGCTATATATATCACGCCGAGACAGCCTCCGGCTCCATAGATGTATCTGTGGATATGCCGATGGAGACGGTGCTTGCCGCATTAGGCGAGTCTGACAGCTACTTTGAAGCCAAGAGCTGTGCTTTTGACGGTCTTGACAAGATGTATACCTACGGACATTTTGAGATAGATACCTATCCCAGTGAATCAGGCGACAAGGTATCCGCAATCTACCTTACGGACGACCTGACCGGTACTCCTGAGGGATTATATATAGGTTCTTCCAAGGAGGATATGGAGAAGCTCTACGGAACCGACTATGAGGTGAACGGAAGTGAATATACATACAAGTCCGGGGATATGAGTCTCAAGATTCAGATATCCAAGGACAAGGTAAGCTATATAACATATGCTTCCAAGGTACTCGGTACGGTAGCCGGCAACTGATGATATATTCGTATGATGACTTAAGATAAAGGTCTGTACAGAGGGGATATTCTATTATGACAAAGATAACTGTATCAGGAAAAATCAAAGCATTATCAATGGCTGCCATGACTGCTGTTATGGTAGCTTCATCATCCGTGCCCGTATATGCTTCTTCTACAGGTATTCCCACTGAGGTATTCAGAGCGCAGAAGCTCGCTGATGAGAAGAAGGCAGAAGAACTAAGGATCGCTGCCGCTAAGCAGGCTGCCGCAGAACAGGCTGCATTCGCAGAAGAACAGATGCAGATACGCGCTGCAATGATAGCCTCCGGAGTGGCTATTCCTCAGGCGATAAAGGGTGCCATTATGCCGGATACCACCGGCTATTCACTTATAGCAGTGTATTCCACCAAGTACAACGACAGTCAGGCACGTGCCACTAACATAACTCTTGCCGCCAACAGGATCAACGGATATGTACTGAATCCCGGAGATGTATTCTCCTTCACTCATACCATTCTTCCCAGAACCGTGGCCAACGGCTATGTGGCAGGTCCTATATTCGTGCAGAAGGAGCATTCCATGGGCATAGGCGGAGGCATCTGTCAGGTATCCTCCACTCTATACGCGGCTACTATTACGGCAGGTATACCTGCTTTAGAGCGTCATGAGCACGGACTGCCGGTTACATATATTCCTCAGGGAATGGATGCCACGATCGATGGCACGAGACTTGACTTTAAATTCGCCAATCCCTACGATAAGCCGCTTATGATATCGGCCACGCCCGATTACGGTACTCTTACCGTAGGCTTATGGCTTATGAACTGATCGCTTGATCGATTGATCGATCATCTTATACTCGTTCCCCTTATCGCCTGTTTGACTTTAAGCAGGCTTCCGGGGGATACCGAGAGTTCATCCACACCCATCCTCAGAAGATCTCTTGTAAATGTCGTATCCGCAGCAAGCTCACCGCATACGCATACCTTTTTCCCGGCATCGTGGGCATTGGTGATTATCATCTTAAGCATACGTATAACTGCCTGATGATGATAGTCGCATATGAATTCAAGCTCGGTATTCTGTCTGTCTACAGCCAGTGTATACTGGGTCAGGTCATTGGTTCCTATTGAGAAAAAATCCACCTCTTTGGCTAAAAGGTCGGATATGACTGCTGCTGCCGGTGTCTCTATCATCACACCCACCCTGCAGTCACGGTATTCAATACCCTCTCTGTCAAGCTCTGCTTTTGCTTCATTCATTACTGAACGTATCTGCCATATCTCCTCTATTGAGATTATCATGGGCAGGAGGATTGATATGTGACCGCAGGCCGCTGCCCTGTATATGGCTTTAAGCTGTGTCCTGAATACATCCTTATGTCCCAGACAATATCTGACGGCTCTCATACCCATGGCCGGATTATCCTCATGCTTAAACTGCATATAAGCCTCGGTCTTATCCGCACCTATGTCAATTGTCCTGACTATAAGCTCCTTACCGTCAAGTATGCGGACAGCCTCGGTATATGTGTCGTATTGCTCCTCCTCAGTGGGATAGTCATCCCTGTCCAAATAGAAAAGCTCCGTTCTGAACAGTCCTATTCCTTCGCAGCCGTTATCTATAGCCCTCTTAACATCATCCACACTTCCCACATTGGACATAAGACCTATATGCTTTCCGTCCAAGGTGACACAGGGCTCCGCCTTAAGGAGCTTCAGATTCTTATCCCTCTCCTCGCTCTCTTCCTTCTTTCTCTTGTATATAAGGAGCTGTTCCTCATCCGGATCTATTATCAGATTACCGGTATACGCATCCACAATGGCGGTCAGTCCCTCACAGTCCTTAGGGAAATCCACCGCCACAATGGCCGGAATATTAAGGGATCTTGCAAGGATAGCCGTATGTGAGAGGTTGGAGCCTCTCCTTGTAACGAATGCAAGTATCCTGTCCTTATCAAGCTGCATAGTCTGGCTTGGTGTCAGATCATCCGCAAGCAGTATATACTTACCCTCAGGCATCGTGATGACGGTATGTCTCCCCGTCAGTATACGGATGATGCGGTCGCTTATATCGCCTATATCCTCCGCTCTTGCCTGCATATATTCATCATCCATTGCAAGGAACAAATTACATATACTGTCCCTTGTCTCCTCAACTGCATGCTCAGCCGGAATCTGTCTGTCTCTGATACGCTTCTCTACAGCCTCCACGTATGCAGGATCGTCAAGCATAACAAGGTATGAGTTAAGCAGGGCAGCATTCATCTTGTTGTCCTCTTCCTCCGCCTTATCACGTAGCTGTGTAAGCTGTATACGGGCAACTGCTCTTGCTTCGGTGAATCTTCTTATCTCACCCGTATTCCCCAGATACCCTGATATCTCTCCCGCCTTGGCATGACCTCTGTATATTGTTAATGTTCCGATGGCTATTCCTTCGGATACTGCTTTTCCCTGCACTCAAACCTCTCTTCCGTCCCCTGCGGACCTGAATATATCCGTCAGGGTATTAACAAGTACATTAATATCTATAGGCTTGGCGATATGAGCGTTCATACCTGCCTCTTTCGCTTTCTTCACATCCTCCGAGAAAGCGTTGGCTGTCATGGCTACTATCGGTATACTTGCCAAAACCTCATCCTCCAACCCTCTTATTGTTCTGGTGGCCTCATAACCATCCATAACCGGCATCTGAATATCCATAAGCACACCATCAAAGTGTCCGTGCGGAGAGGTTCTTACCTTCTCAACCGCTTCCCGTCCATTCTCAGCGATCTCTACTACAAATCCCAGTCTCCTAAGTATCTTGAGCGCTATCTCCCTGTTGATGGCCACATCCTCCACAAGAAGCAGACGAAGCCCCGTAAAGTCCGCACCCTTATCGGGCTTATCGGCCTCGGCCTTACTTCCGGCAGGCTCAGGTGCGATACCGAATGTGAGCCTTACTATAAATTCCGTACCCTGTTCCGGTGCCGTATCAACCTCTATGGTTCCTCCCATCAGATCAACGATACTCTTGGTTATGGCCATTCCCAGACCGCTTCCCTGAATACCGCTTACCGTAGAGGTTCTCTCCTGCTCGAATGCCTCGAAGACTCTGGCTGCGAACTCCTTGGTCATTCCTATACCGCTGTCCTTGACACGAAGCTCATATCTTCCGTGATCCTTATCATCATCCATTATCTGCCATATGTTCACACTGACGGTTCCACCCTCAGGAGTGAATTTATACGCATTACTTAACAGATTCAGAAGCACTCTGTTCAGCCGGTTCTTGTCGCAATAGACGAACCTGTCCTTGATCTGTGAGGTATCCACCACGAAAGCTATGTCCTTCTCCCCCATCTGTGTAGCGAACATATCCCTAAGCTCTTCAAAGGTCTTCCTAAGGTCTATCGGAATAAGCTCAAGATCCATCTTACCTGTCTCTATACGGCTCATCTCCAGTACATCATTGATAAGCGCAAGGAGATGATAGCTTGATGTCTTGATCTTACCTAAGTACTCTCTCATACCGTTGAAATCCACATCCTTCTGCTCTGCCAGATTGATATAGCCTATAATGGCATTCATGGGAGTACGTATATCATGAGACATATTGGATAGGAAGGTAGATTTGGCGATGCTTCGCTCCTCTGCTACGCCCTTGGCTCTCTCCATCTGTCTCTCTCTCTTGGATATGGTATTGTATATACTGAACATGATACCGAGGGATGCCAGAATAATGCACATCTGTATAATATTGTTACGGGTCTGTAGCCCTGATGCCATCTCTATCTGTGAATCTATATATGCCTTGGTAAGCTCCGTATTCTCCACCTTTCCTTCAGTTATATCCCTGTTCTCATAGTAGTCGCTTATGTTGCCTGTGATCTCCTTGGTCATATCATCATTGGCCTGCTTGATCCACATAAGAGATGTGAAGAATATGAGGAAAAGAAGTCCGATCCACACAACCGTAGACTTTCCGAATCTTCTCTCTTTATCCCTGCCGAACACATATCTGAAGAAGATAAATCCCAGTATACTCCAGAATGCGAGTATGAGATACGACTCCGTAGCCATGGCACCCACTGACCATGACATGAAATAGAAGAAGAATATCACCGACATTATCAGTCCGATGATCCCTGTAGCAATGATCTTCCCATCCTTCTCCTTCCTTGCAAGCGTGAAAGCGGCAGCAGAGGTGTACGCATAGGCTATGGTTGCTCCGATGGTATTGACATCAACTATCCACCCTATGGCGGTGCGGCCTAAGAACGGGATCACCATGGATATGCACATAAGGAACATCACCGCATTCTTAGGCGTTCCGTCTGTGCTCAAGGCACCGAACCACTTGGGCAGCATGCCATCCTCGGACATTGTATACATCAGTCTGCTGGCCGCTATGAAATTGCCCACAAGCCCTGTGATGACACCTGCAATGACTGTGAATGTCAGTATCACGAAGCCTGTAGTGCCCATTACGCTTTTGACCGAATAGAATACAGGCAGTCCTTCAAGACCACCGACCCCCGGAAGAGCCGCGATGTATTCACCCGTGCTGTTATACTGTGGCGGGACTACTGACGAAGTCAGACCCGACAGCAGCAGATACGCTATCATTCCGGTCAGTACCGATGTTCCCAATATGATTATCGATCTTTTAACAGGGAAGTCAAAGTCTTCCGTGGAATTGGATACGGATTCAAATCCCGCAAAAGCCCACGGTGTAAGGGCGATAATACTGCATATCTGCGATATGACCGGTCTTCCTGAAGCCGAGAAGCCACTGTAGAGGTCTGTAAAGCTTTTATCAGACAAATCAAACACCGTAAAGGCACATATCACTATACCGGCAAGAAGAATGACAGCCAGTACTATCTGAATCGTTATGGCAAGTCTCTTACCGTACATACAGCAGCATCCGAAGACTGCAGTGATCACTACGGAGAGCAGTACCTCTCCCATATATATATCGTAGCCCAGTATCACATAATGAAACCCGAACTGGAAAAGGGCACCGAAGAGCTTCCTGAATATAAGCGAGAGTGCTGTAGCGTTAGCCCAGATAATAGCTATATACACAAGCATTAAAAACCATGCGCTTAAAAAGCCATGATCATATCCGAAAGCCTTGATCGTATATGTAAGTGTACCGCCGGCATCCGGATATCTGTTCATAAGATAGTGGTAATTCACACCTATAATGAACATAATAACCGCACCGATCATGATACCTACGGCAGTTCCTGCCGGACCCGCTAAGGGGAGAAAGGTTGTTCCCGGCATGACGAAAGCGCCCCATCCCACAGCACAACCGAATGACAGTGCCCACACTGCCATCGGGGATAGGTACTTCTTAAGTCCGGATCTTTCTATATTATCCCGCCTGTCCAAAGCTCTTCCCTCTCTTTAATCAATGTCTGATATTACCCTGTTCCTGTTTATCCGATTTGTTCAATCCTTCACCCTTTATGTAGTATTCAAGCAGTCTGAGTACATATTCGGGAGCATGCCTGTTATCCCTCTCCCACTCCGTAACCGTACGATATGATATACCGAAAAGCTCACAGAACTGCTTCCTGTTCATTCCTGTGGACTCACGTAATTCCTTTATCTTCTTCTGAGTGTTATTATCCATGCATTCCCTCCGTCTCCTGCATCCGGTCAACCTTGCATATCTTCGAAAATCTCTAGTACTTATTAATGATACACTCTGTGTATTTTATCATATTACATATACAAAAAGAATAGACTTTTTTTTGATTTGAGTGTTGACAATCGTTTTTTAATTGTGTACAATCTAATTGCAGCAAATCAAACCCATCCTTCTTACATGAAGGGTCAATGTAGAAACCGGAGGATAACTATGAATTTATATGATTTTACTGTTAAAGCACGGGATGGCTCAGATGTTGCATTGTCTGATTTCAAGGGCAAGGTAGTCTTAGTGGTGAACACCGCTACAGGCTGCGGATTTACCCCCCAGTATGATGAGCTTCAGGATATGTATGATGAGCTTAAGGATAAGGGCTTCGAGATCCTTGACTTCCCCTGCAACCAGTTCGCTAATCAGGCACCCGGAAGCGATGAAGAGATCCACACCTTCTGCAGCGGCAGATACGGTATCACCTTCCCTCAGTACAGCAAGGTGGATGTCAACGGTGAGAATGCCATTCCTTTATTCAAATGGCTCACAGAGAATACCAAGTTCGAGGGCTTCAACGGTCCCGCCAAGCTCATGCTCACTCCTATAGTCAAGAAGATGGATGCCGATTACAAGAACAACGGCAACGTTAAGTGGAACTTCACCAAGTTCGTCATAGATAAGAACGGTGAGATTGCCGGACGCTTCGAGCCTACGGCTGATTGTAAGGATGTTAAGGCTAAGGTTGAATCACTTTTATAATTGCGTTTTAAGGCATCGGCGAATCTGAAATTCGCCTCGCGAGCCTAGCACAAGCATCAAAGATGCTATGGCTCGGCATGGAGGATTAATATGTTTCATTATGATTACAGAACACAGGGTACATGCTCACAGCTTATAAGCTTTGATCTTGAGGATGATGTTGTCCGCAACATCTCCTTCATGGGAGGCTGCAACGGCAATCTTAAGGCTGTATCCACACTTTGCGACGGTATGACCGTGGATCAGATAGAGAGCAAGCTTAAGGGAATACTGTGCGGTAGAAGACCTACCTCATGCGGAGACCAGTTTGCAAGAGCCGTCAGAGAAGGCTATAATGCATCTAAGGACCCTGACTACACGCCCGAAGCTGTTGCAGACTGACAGGGCTCCGATACTTTACTCGGCATGGAGGATAATTCTACATATGGGAGATAAGTACGACTGTTTAAAGCTTGACAATCAGATATGCTTTCCGCTATATGCCTGTGCCAAGGAGATTGTGCGCAGATATAAGCCGCTGCTTGACAAGCTTGACCTGACTTATACACAATATATTACCATGATGGTCATGTGGGAGCATGAAAGGCTCAACGTCAAGGAACTTGGGAAGTATCTGTATCTGGATTCAGGTACACTCACACCACTGCTTAAGACACTGGAGAAAAAAGGGTACTTAAGCCGTACCCGTTCTGCGGATGACGAAAGGAACCTCATAATCACCATAACCGATAAGGGTATGGCTCTAAGAGATGCCGCCATAGAGGTGCCTTCTAAGATGGGTTCATGCTTTAACATGGAGCCTGAGGATGCGGCCACTCTCTACAGGCTGCTTCATAAGCTTATGGAAACATTCTGATCATTGGGATATCAAAGCTCAGCATCAAACTTGGCTTTGATATCCCACATTTTATTCAATAAAGGTGAATAATCGGTATCTGTCCGTGAGCGCAGAAGCTCGGTGATCTCACTTACGACATCATATAACGGGGTAAGTGCCAGATTGGCAAGTACACCCTTTATTGCATGCGCCTCTTCAAAAGCCCCCTCCAGATCCTTCGCCTTCACCTTCTCATCTAAAGCCTTATACCGCTCCCCACTAAAGGCTTCGGGAATAAGTCCTAAGTAGAACTCCTCATCATTAAAGCATCTTTCAAGCCCCTCCGATGTATTGCATCCAAGTTCATTAAGCTTCTCTACTGTTATCATATTCTATCCTCTCCTTTATAAAATCGCTGAATCTGTCAGGATGTATGGGCTTGGAGAAATAGAAGCCCTGTATCACATGAACCCCCGCCTGACGTAACAGCTCATACTGCTCCTTGAATTCAACCCCTTCAGCCACAACCGTCAGATTAAGATACTCCGCTATATCCATTATGAGTACCACCATACGAAGATCCTTGGGGTTGGTATGGATGTTCCTTATGAATCTCATATCAAGCTTAAGTACATCTATCGGAAGTGAAGACAGCATATTAAGCGATGAATATCCCGTACCGAAATCATCCATCTCTATCCTGAAGCCGGCACTCCTTAAGTCATTAACTACCTCTATGATCCTGTCGGAATCCTCGGTATATGCTGACTCCGTGACTTCAAGCATATACTCATCCGGTGTGATGCCTGCTTCCTTCACGATGTTCATGATCTCATCTATAAAGCCCGGCTCCAGCATATCTATCCTTGATACGTTGACAGATACGGGGATAGTGATACCATATGTATTCTTCCACGCAGCTACCTGTGCTGCCGCTTCTCTCCAGACATATCTGTCAAGCTTCCTTATCATGCCGTTCTCTTCAAACAGTGGTATGAAATGTCCCGGACTTATCATGCCAAGCTCCGGATGCTGCCATCTTATGAGCGCTTCCGCGGATGTAAGATGAGGCACACCCTCCTGTATGGCCATCTTAGGCTGATAATAGACGACAAACTGTTTCTCGGAAAGCGCCTTCTCCATATCGGCCATGAGCCTCTCCGCATATGCCTCCTTCTCCCTCATCTCAGAATCATAATATGCTATGTGCGCATTGTACTTGCCCTTTATACTGTTGCATGCAAGCAGGGCGCAATCCATCCTTCTGTGGATATCCAGCCTCCTGTTGACTCTGGGATATATGCCTACCCTTATACGTCCTCCGGCATCCTCAAGCTTATCCGATACATCGGTAACTATCTGTCTGAATATCTCCTCTATATAGTCCGTATGCGGCATGTATATATAGAACATATCCGCATGATATCTGCACGCTATTCCTCTGTTCTCCCTGACATAGCCCTTGACTGATGCCGCTATCTTCTTAAGGAGTTCATCACCGAAGGGACGGCCGTACATCTCATTAAGGACATGAAAGCGATTGATATTGATGACCACCGCATCCATATCGGTATCCGGATAGTACTGATCGATCACTGTACAGTATTCCATGAAGAACTCCCTGTTGAAGAGACTTGTAAGCTCGTCATACTGAGTGGCGGACACGATATTGATATTCTCATACAGTTGTATGGTCTTATTCACTCTTGCCAGTATAACCTCCGGCAGATCATATGGCTTGGGGATGAAATCAGCCGCTCCCATATTAAGGCTCTTGACCTCTGCGCTCTTCTCTGATGTGAGGACGATCACAGGGATATGCTTAAGATTCACATCATTCTCTATGAGTGAAAGCAGCTCATATCCGTCCATCACCGGCATCAGAAGGTCCAAAAGCACAAGTGAAAGTGTATCCTGATTATCCAATATTACAGTAAGCGCTTCTCTGCCGTTAGAGGCCTCCAGTATCTCATAAGAGCCTTCAAGCATCTTCTCAAGCATCTTGCGGTTTACAGCCTCATCATCAACCACAAGTACCTTACGCTTAATCTTAAGTCTGTTCTCCATAAATTCTTTCATTAATGATCTCCATTGCATTCTTCTGTCATGATCTCAATAGTCTGTTATTACAGTATTAATAACACAATTATATGTTTTTTCGGTAATATTCTCAACATCTTTCGATAATTATCAGTAATTTATTGTCATTTTTTTATAAATTGTGTAGAATAAGATAGTGTGGAGGTAGTGTGCCTTAATGTATGGTTTACGGCCCAGCGCTCTGGTGGTGGACGATGAGCGTGTCAATTTGCTTATATTGGAAAAGCTGCTTCGGGGAATGGGAGTAGATGTGACCGGTGCTTCAAGCGGACGTGAATGCCTGACTCTGTGCGAGAGCAACAGATATGATTATGTATTCCTTGATCAGAGGATGCCCGGTCTTACAGGTACCGATACCATGACTAACCTTAAGCAGATCTTCTCTGCCTGCGGTATAAGCACTCCTATCATATGTGTGACGGGTCTTAACGGCAAGGAGGATCGCATCAGGCTTTTGGCAGAAGGCTTCACTGACTATCTTGCCAAGCCTGTGGATAAGAAGCACTTAGAGCAGATACTTGCCAAGTACACTCCCGTAGGTAAGACTATCATAAGCGTAGAGGATGAGGATGAGCTTGACGATCTGCCTAACTGGATAGGCGACTTAAGGGAGGTGGATGCCACTCACGGTATCAGGCATTGCGGTTCCGCCTCTGAGTTCCTTACCATCCTTGGTATATTCCGCAATTCCATCGAGGAGAAATCAATGCGGATCGAGGAGCTTTTTAAAGAAAGCAACTGGGAAGATCTGGGCATACTGGTACATTCCCTTAAGAGCACCTCAAGGGCTGTGGGCGCACTTGAGATATCGGATGTATGCATGATACTTGAGACCGCCTGTAATCAGGGCAACATCCCTCTGCTTAACGGACTTACACCGAAGCTGCTTGCCAAGTACAGGGATCTGGGCAGGCATATTCAGGAATTGAGCGGCAGAGCGGATGATAAATCGGATCTTAAGGACATAACCTATGAGGAGCTTAAGGAGGCCAACAGCTCCATAAGAGAGCTCATAGATCATTACGATTACGGCAGTATAGAGATTATCATGGAATCCCTTGAAGAGTACAATATACCGCATGAATGGCGGGTATACTTCGATGGACTTAATCGTCATTTTAATAGAATGAATTGGGAAGGAGCCCGTTCTCTTATGAATGAGTTCGGGGAGTTGCACTTATCGGACAATGAGTAATTCAATCGTTTTTATCAAGGGTGAGCCCGGATTCATGGTTCAGGCTGTACTTAAGAATATGCAGAGCTCAGGGCTGGATGTCATAGAGGTCGATGCCGATATTGCGGAGATAGAGAGACACCAGTATGACTCGAATATCATACTGTACTACATGGGGAGTACACAGCAGGTCACCAAGCGTGTCCTTGAATGCTTAAGCGGCATGTGCAAGGAATTCCGTAAGACCCTGTGCCTTATCGGTGACTCAGAGAGCCTGTACACGGCAGAGAAGACCTGTGAGCAGGGAGTCATATCCGTCACATACAACAGACCCATCGATGTACGTTCCCTTGTGGACGACCTTAAGCATATGTTAGGCACACATGAAGAATATGCCCGTAAGAAGACTATACTCTTAGTGGATGACGATACTGATTTCTTACAGATAGCCAATACATGGTTCTCCGGTACATATGTGATAGATACGGTGAACTCTGCCAAAGAAGCTCTTAAGTACCTGAACAATAAGAAGCCCGATCTTATACTCTTAGATTATGAGATGCCCAAGATGAGCGGATACGAGCTTTTGACCGAGATAAGAAGAGCATGGAAGACTGCTGACATTCCTGTCATATTCCTTACCGGCAAGGACGATAAGGACAGTGTCATGAAGATAATAGACAAGAAGCCCGACGGCTATCTCCTTAAGTCTACACCCAAGGATCAGTTGCTCAGCAGCATAGATAAGTTCTTCGCCGATTATATCCTCGGAGGCCGGGCTGCTGCCGTAACCTCTGATAAGAAGGCTTAACGCTTACAGACTAAGCCTTCCTTCAATCCCGGAATAATCTATAGCCTTAATCGACCTATCCATATGCTCGATAATGATCTTACTTGCGGAGCCTGCTATGCAGGTTCCGTTTTTATCTCTTAAGGGATGTATAAGTGCTATATCCCTTATGGGAAAAAGCTCATCCACGGTAAAATCCCTCGCTTCATCAAGGGTGATGACCTGAGATATATACAGATAATCCTCCGATGCATCATACTGGCGCATCAGCCCGCCCTTGCCGTATGCAATGACAGAGCATTCACTCTCAGGATTCGTTCCTCTGCTTTTTACATAGCCGATATCATCAAATCCCGCATACACGGTCATGGCAAGGCGCTTATCCCTTCCCACGCTATCCTTGCCCTTAAGTATGATAGCCTTGGGAATCAGTGAATATGCTCCGCCTTCAGTACCCTGCCCTATAGTCTCATCACCTGTGGAGGCATGTACTTTTACCGCTCTCCCCTCCACCGTGTGTATGTCCGTATGCCCGTTGTCGGGGAAGCCGTAGGCTCCAAGCGTTATATACATCGGTCTCTTGCATATACGGAATCTGTCTGCGCGCATGATACCAAGCGGCATGGGATAGTCTGCCAGATCTACTGCCTGCAGCCAGTGGCACTCTGTCTTAAGCTCATACTCAAAAAACTGTCTCCTGTAGAGTACTCCATCCTTACATCCGCCGTAAAAGGTCACATTGGCAAGTTCGATATGGTCATCGATGCCGCTTCTTAATACATATTGCTGGGACTCTGTTCTGTCTGTGTTATGTAAACCCGTCTCGTCCTGACACGGACTGCTCTCCCACGGATATTTGGTGTTGTAATTAAGCTTCGAATAATTCCACATTCCATGAATATCGCCTCTGTCCTTCAGAACCTTGGCGGTTCTTAATATCGTCTCCCTGTTGGCTTCATGATTCGTAAGTACAAGAGCCGGTCCGTCTAAGACCGTCTCCTTGACCTCACCCTTTGATAATCCGTCCCATGTGCCGTTATTCTCCTTTGCACTCCAGAAGGGATGATCCGCCTTAAGGTGCAGGCACATGAATGCTTTACCTAGCCAGAATGGTGACTCTGCACATGAATATCCCTGTACCAAGGGAGTGAACTGTCCATAGAAGCCAAGGCTCGGTATACCCTTTGACAAGAAATCCTCTCTTCCAAGGAACTGCATCAGTGATCCGGAAGCTATCCTCCTCGCAAGACCGGGGTTGACTGTGGGAGCATTAAGGAAGAGATTGCCGTCGAAGGGTGAAGTGGCTGCATTCCTGTATATACAGCTTCTTCCCCACATATTGGTATAGCCGTCATAATCGAACATATCCGGATAGGTCTCCATGAGCTTATTCGAGTTCTCCTCGAACCTTGCCGATATCTCAGGCATCTTCTCATAGCCGTACCACAGATTCCAAAGAGGCGCATAGAAATTGAAGGCCCAGCATGAATAATAGTCAAAGGAATGTCCGTCCCTGTACCAGCCGTCACCCACATAGTAGTCAAGTACAGCCTTCGCATGATCCGCCATAACATTCCTGTCTGTCTCATAGCCGTACATATCAAGGAACGCCATGTCAAGCATATTAAAAAGGCGCCAGTTCTGAGGTACCGTATTGGCATGGGCAAAGCCCGACAGGAAGGAAGCTATTGCATCTCTCTCACTATCCGTATAGCTCTCCCATATGACATCCTTACACATATACAGTCCTATCACGAGAGCGCAGGTCTCAACCGTCTGCTGATAAGGTCTGAAGGGATCATCAGAGGCCGTAAGCTTCTGCATATCCTCATATGAGCCCACATATTCATCACTGCTTTTATCCGTGCAGCTTCTCAGTATATGCAGCTTATAGTAATCCCTTATAAGGATACCGTTGATCTTAAGCTCCGGAGCATCTGCCATAAGCACCGATGCTATGAATAAGGACCTTGTCAGTCCCTCGAATATCTCTGCCTTAAGCTCCGCCTTACGTACATTCTCCGGCGCCTTAAGGTGGGGATATGTGACCTCTGTCTCTGTCCTTGGCATGATGATGGGTGCATCCATATCGGGAATATTATTGAATATCCCCTCCAAAAGATATTCCCCCGCCTCTATCCAGCTCTCTCTTGTAAGCCCTGTATACGGACTTAATTCATAGTCTAAGTTCTTCGGTGTGAATACAGCCATTATATATCCTTCTCCGTTACCTTTACTTATAATTACTTACAGTTAATTACTTACAGTGCTCCTTCCGCTGCCGCCTCTATATGATCACCAGTATATCTTCCAATCGGGATTAAGAAGTCTGTTAAGTGCCTCCATGTAATAGTAGTCACCCCATATGACACATTCGTCAACTCCCTCCGGAGTACATGTGTTGTAAGGGCTCTTCTTGGAATATGTACCGTGCAGGATGCGGCCGTTAGAGGAAGCGATATCCTTCACACTGTATATATCATATACTGACTTGATAAGCTTACGGGCTATTCCGGTATAGTATTCGGAATCCGAAGGTTCCATGTATTTGCTCATCTCAAGCATACCGCAGGCAGCAATGACCGCTGAGGATGAATCCCTTGGTTCACCGGCCTCATCTCCGTCTCCGAAGGTCAGATCCCAGAATGGGCACAGATCTGCCGGAAGGTGCTTAAGGAAGTATCCGCACACCCTCTTATAGTATTCTATATACTCTTCTCTTCCGGTGTACTTATACGCAACAGCAGTACCGTATATTCCCCATGCCTGTCCTCTGGCCCAGGCACTTCCGTCCTTATAGCCCTGACAGGTGGCTCCGTGGTGGAAGCCTCCCGTCACATTGTCCATGAACACCGTATGCCATGTGGAATCATCCTCCCTTATGACATTGTTCATAGCTGTATGGATATGCTTCTCGGCTATATTCTTATACTTATCATCACCGGTCTCTTCGCTTGCCCAGTACAGGAGCGGCAGATTGAGCAGACAGTCTATTATGAACCTGTAATTATCCGCTGCACCCATCTCACCCCATGCCTGAATGAATTCTCCCACAGGCTGGAATCGTGTAATAAGCTTGTCTGCTGCCAGGAGCGCAGCTTTTTTGCCCTCCTCTGAGCCTGTCAGCTTATATGCCGCCACGCATGACGGACTGTACAAAAAGCCCATGTCATGATGCTCCACATCATATAAGCTCTCTATCCTTCCAAGGAAGGAGTGAACCTGTTCATTCGCCGCTGCGAGCAGACGCTTCCTGCTAACCTCATCTGTAGCATTCTCATAAGCGAGCCAGAGCTCACCGGTATAGAAGCCCGTAGTCCAGCCCTTATTCTCTCCGGGCTTATAGAAGCCGCCAAAAGATGCCGGTCCGGGGAAGCTGTCAGTGAAATCATCAAGGTATTTAAGCACTCCCGAAATGCACACAGAGAGAGCCTCTTTAGCCTCTCTCTGCGTGATCTCAGGATAACCCTCAAGCTTATCAACAGTTATCCATTTATCCATTATATCCATCCTCCGAATATCCGTATTATCAGGTTTGATCCGCTTAGCTTAACCCTTCACGGCACCCGTGGTAATACCTGCCACGAAGTACTTCTGTAATGCCATGAAGACTATGAGCACCGGTATGAGCGACAGAACCGATGCGGCCATTATGAGTCCGTACTCAGCCGAATACTGTGATATGAACATCTTAATTCCTATCTGCAGGGTCTTCTTGGAATCCGTGGTCAAGTAGATGAGGGGTCCCAAGAAGTCGTTCCATGTATTGACGAATGTGAATATCACAAGTGTAGACAGCGCCGGCTTCGAAAGCGGGAGCATGATCTTGGCATATATCTTGTACTCGCTCATTCCGTCTATTCTTGCCGCCTCACACAATGAATCCGGTATACCCTCATAGAACTGTCTCATAAGGAACACTCCGAATGCGGAGAATGCCTGCAATATGATGATAGCCAGATGGGTGTCCGCAAGTCCCAGCTTCCTCATGAAGATGAACTGGGGCACCATGTATACCTGCCAGGGCACTGCAATAGTAGCGATGTATGCCAGGAAAAGGAGATTCCTTCCCTTAAACTGCAGCTTAGCGAATGCATATGCCGCAAAGCTTGATGTAAGTATCTGCAAAAGTGTCACTATAAGCGTCAGCTTCACCGTGTTAAGAGCGTATTTGGCAAGAGGGATCTTAGTCCAGATATCTATATAATTCTGCCATCTGGGTTCAAATCCAAGCCATGCATAGGGTATCACGAAGATATCCTTATTAAGCTTAAGTGATGCCGTGATCATCCATACGAAAGGGATGAGCATTATAAGCGCCAGTATCACAAGGAATATATATATTATTACTTTACCTATTCTTCTGTTGGTTGTCTTGCTGCTCATACATATCCTCCCTAATCGTTAGCGTAATTCTTCTCGCCCCTAAACTGTATCAGGGTGATGACAAGTACTATAGCAAAAAGCACCAGAGCCGCTGCCGAAGCACTTCCAAGCTTCCAGTTACGGAAGGCTTCCTCATAGATGTAGTATACGAGCACGATGGCACTCTTGTTGACTACACCGTTAGAGCCGCCGGCTAACATGTATACGATATCGTATATCTTGAAGCAGCTTATGGTCAGCATGACTGTGACAAAGAATGTCGTAGGCTTAAGCTGAGGCAATGTCACATACCAGAACTTCTGCCATGAATTGGCTCCGTCCAGAGACGCTGCTTCATACAGATCTTCGCTTATGCCCTGCAATCCCGCAAGATAGATGACCATGTAGTATCCCATGTTTTTCCATATGGAGAAGAGGATAATGGTCAGCATGACTGTGTTGGGAGCCGCCGCCCACTTAAGAGGCTCGGTGTGGAAGACGTTCATAAGAAGCTGGTTCATCAGACCGCCCTTGCTGGGAGTAAAAAGCATGTTCCACACTGCCGCTACTGCTACAAGGGAAGCCACATATGGGAAAAAGGCGACTGTTCTGAAGAATGTCCTTCCTTTAATTTTCTGATTTAATAGTATAGCGAGTCCTAAGGCCGCCACAAGTGTAAGGGGCACGGTAAATAAGCTGTATACTATGGTATTCTTAAGTGCCGCCACGAATCTGTCATTGGCAAAAAGGGATGAGAAATTACCTATCCCGATGAATTTCATGGGATTAGAACCGTCCCACTCGGTGAAAGCCATGATGAACGCAAGAATAATGGGCCCCAGTGTGAATACGGCGAATCCTATGAAATTGGGCGCTATAAACGAATATGCCACCAGCGCTCTCTTGCGTTCTCTTGCCGACATTCCCTTTGTTCTCCGGGCCTGTGTCATTGCAGCCTCGTTGCTCATACATAACTCCGTTCCGCATCTTTCGGATGTCTTTTCTTAAAAAGGGTACCTGTATCAACAGGTACCCTTATTTTCTTGTTGTTACTTATACCCGTAGTCTTACGACTTATGAGTTCTTATTGCCTGATATGTATTACTGGCCGATTATAGCCTGTACACCTTCGTTCATTGCTTCTATAGCATCATCAACTGTTGATACTTCGTTCATGATATTATCGTGCTGCTCGTTAAGAACTGTCTCGATCTCTGAAGACTTCTCATTAGCAGGCATCTCAAGATAAGCTGCTGCTGCCGTAAGAGCATCCTTGGAATTGGCATCTGTAGGGAAGCCATCCATTTCAGCGATCTTAGCGTTGATTGCATCGTTGCTCATTGCAGGTGTGTTACCTGTGCTTGCCATGATCTCTGCACCCTCCGGACCTGATACGAACTTAACGAAGTCCCAAGCTGCTTCCTTGTTAGGAGCTGATGTAGGAATTGCAAGTGCTGTGATGGTTGCAAGTGTTGATCCCGGAGCTACGCCTTCAGCGTGAGGATACTTAACGATACCCCAGTTAGCTGCTGCTGCTGCCTCACCATCCTTAACCTTGGCTATAAGTGTAGGTATGAACCATGAACCCATGTTCATCATGCCCACATTGCCCTGATAGAAAGCTGCCGAGTAGTGTAAGCCCTGTGTCTTAAGTGTAGCGTAGTCCATGCATACGCCATCCTTCTGCTGTGCGAGAACCATCTCATAGTAAGGCTTTGTGAAATCATATGTTCCGTCTACTATAGTGTGCTTGCCATCAAGTATGCCAAGAAGCTGTATTGTAGATCTCCATGTATGATAGTGTGCACCGTATACCTCTGCGCCGGGAGTTGTGTCTGTGATCTTTCTTGCAAGCTCATCATACTCTTCCCATGTCATGTCGTTGGTAGGATAGTCAACGCCTGCCTTATCGAATACGTCCTTATTATAGAAGAGTACCCAGATATCACGACGGAAAGGAAGCTCGTAAAGCGCATCATTGACCTTGATCTGATCTGTGATACCGCTGTATACGGAGAGGTCTATGCCATCCTGTGCGATAAGTGAATCAAGGGGCTCAAGCACTCCCTTATTAGCCAGAGTAACAAGTCCGGGAACGTCCTTTATGGTTACTACATCGAAGTTTGCATCAGAACCTGAAAGCTGTGTTCCGAGTACTGTCTGATAATCTGTAGAACCAAGGTCTACCATCTCGATCGTTACATTGGGATGAGCTGCTGTATAGCCATCGATAAGAGGCTGGTAATATACTGTAGCGTCCTTATCCCAAAGTGCCCACTTAAGGGTTACAGGCTCATCTGCTGCAGGTGCTTCCGCTGCGGGTGCCTCTGCTGCGGGTGCTTCTGCTGCAGGTGCCTCTGCTGCGGGTGCTTCCGCTGCGGGTGCCTCTGCTGCGGGTGCTGCACTGCTTCCGCAGGCAGTAAGTGTTGCAGCGATCATTGATACTGCGAGTAAAGTACTGATTACTTTCTTTTTCATTTTTACCTCCTGTTGATCATAAAAACAGTCAAATTGTTTTTTAGGTGCTTTTATCGTATAATTTTTTATAAAAAGACAGAATGGAATTATTTTTTACAAATTTGTCATTAATCCTTTACATTTTATAATACTTTTGTCTTTATTTTATATAAAGTTGTATTTTTTTTAGATGCATGCCATGAAGTATAATTTTAAAAGCATAAGATTCAAGATAATAACGATAATCCTGTCATTCTGCGCAGTCATAGCCACTGCGGTTGAGATATTAAGCTATATGATCACAAGGCAGCATCTGACAGAGAGCCAGCAGCAGTCTGCCTATATCAACCTCCAGCTTATCGGAGGTGAGATAAGCTCTGACCTTTCAAGCGCGCTGGGCTTCTCCAACTGGCTGTTGCTTGACTCCGATGTGGAAGCCTATCTGACCAGAATATCAGGCTTTGGTCCCGATGATATCGTGGAACGCAGGCGCTTCACCATGGATATATGGAAGCACTTAAATGACGAGTATGCCCTGAGTGCAGCCCATGATATGATCACCAGATTCATAGCCTCCACTCCCGACGGAAGCGACTTCATCCATGTAGCCAGCGTGCCCGGCTCTACTACCATGGCTATCCCTGCCTGCATCATGAATATGGACTGCTATGACGAGCTTGTAAGCTCATACGGCTATACCTTCACGGGTCTCTATACAAGTCCCATCGCGCCGTCATACAGCGTACCGGTGATACCCGTGATACGACCCGTCAAGAGCAGTCGTTCTCCTGTCACCATAGGCTTTATATATGTAGAGATATCATCGGATATCATCACCAAGCACCTTGATAATATCGATCTGCCAAAGGACAGCGAGCTCTATATAACCTTTGGGGATCATATAACCTACAGATACGAGGACGGCGGCTTCACAGAGGCTTCTCTTCCTCACGGACTCACCACATACAGGCTTCCGGATAAGAACATATCCCTGTCCCTTCTTCCCTCTGCCAGCGAATTAAGGGCAAGAAGCAAGGATCAGATCATAATACTCATCATCATACTTCTCTTCATACTTCTTGCGGGAGCCGTTACATATGCGATCCTGCAGCATATGATAAGTGTACCGGTGGATGCGCTTATCTCCAAGCTTTCCAAGGTGGGTAACGGCAATTTCACAAGAGATGAGAAGATAGAATGGGAGAATGAGCTCGGAGAGATAGGCAAGGGTATCAACGACCTCTCAGACAATGTAAGTGCCCTTATTAAGAATAAAGTTGAGGATGAGCGCACAAGGCAGGCGCTGGAATACCGCATACTGCAATCTCAGGTCAATCCGCACTTCATGTACAATACACTTAATACCATCAAGTGGATGGCTACCATACAGGGTGCGGACGGGATCGCCGATATGTCTACCGCTTTATCAAGGCTGCTTAAGAATGTGTCCAAGGGTACGGATAACCTGATCCCTCTTAGGGATGAGATCGCACTGCTTGATGACTATTACACCATAATGAAATACCGCTACGGAGGCACTATAGAGCTTGCTTACGAGATCGAGGATGAAGCACTGCTTAAGTGCATGGTGAACCGCTTCTCCCTTCAGCCGATAGTGGAGAATGCTATCTTCCACGGTATAGAACCCAAGGGAAGCGCCGGCAGGATAGTGATCCATATATACAGTGAAGAAGACGAGACATCCGGTGCAGATAATCTTATAATAGATGTGACAGACAATGGAGTCGGGATGGATGAGGAGACGATAGAGCGTATAATGAAGGGTGATGAGAGCTCCTCCAACGACTTCTTCAAGGATGTGGGTGTGGCTAATGTGGCAAGCCGCATAGCCTTCACCTTCGGTAATGATTACGGGCTTAAAGCGTTCAGCAAGCCCGGCAGCTATACCACCATACGGTTCGTTCTTCCGAAGACAAGTGACGAAGAGCCGGACCGGACAGACCGGAGTGGTATTGCCAGGAATGGAGATAAGTGTGGACAATATGAGTGAACAGTACAGAGTTCTAATAGCGGATGATGAACCCCTCGTCCAGATCGGACTTAAGTCCATGATGGGCAAGGGCTTCGACGAATATACCATAGTCGGGAGTGCCTCCAACGGCAAGGATGCCATGGATATGATAGAGAAGCTTCATCCCGACATAGTGATATCCGACATCAAGATGCCCATTATGACAGGGCTTGAGCTTATAGAAAAGTCCGCGGAGAGATTCGGTCCTCTGCCGGTATTCATCATGCTTACAGCCTTCGAGGACTTCGAGATGGCAAGGCGTGCCCTGTCGGGGGAAGCCGTGGATTACCTTGTTAAGATCGAGTTATCCGCAGATACTCTTAAGAAGGCTTTGGAGCGTGCCGTAAAGCGTGTGAACGAGCACACTGCCTCAGGAGTTAAGTCCGGAAGCGGCGAGCTTCGTTCCATAGACGAATTCAGACAGAAGTTCGCCATCAAGATACTTAATAATATCATAACCGACAGAGACACCTTCTTCACACAGGCTTGCGAGAATAAGATGGATCTCAGCTACAACCGATATATCGCTGTCTACGGCAAGCTGTGTGAGAGCGATGATATGAGCGAGGAGAAGCTTCTGACGCTCTATTCATCAACGCTTGGAATGACTGCGGATATATTGTCCAAGTATTCGCCCTGCTACGCCATAGCCAATGATATGAAGCATTTTACATTTATCTTCTATTTTAACGAAGAGGAAGCCGTAGCCGATATCATGGAGCAGATACACGACGGTGTCGAGAATGCCATAGAGATGATAGAGAATTACTTCAATGTTGAGCTTCGCTTCGGCATAGGTACGGCCGTCTCCGACCCTATGGATATCCATACATCCTTCGAGGAATCCAAGACTGCCGAGGAGCACACCGATAAGGGTACTCCGATACGTCTATTCTCACATATAGTAGGTGCCAACCGCCGCTCCGGTAAGGATAAGCTTATAGCATCCATACAGCAGTATATCGATGAGAACTTAGACGGCAGACTGCAATTATCCGAGGTGGCAGAGACCTTCGGTCTCTCCGGTGCATATCTTTCTTCCATATTCAAGAAGAATACAGAGGTGGGATTCTCCGAATATGTATATACCAAGAAGATTGAGAAAGCCAAGGAGATGCTCCTTAACGACGATATGAAGATATACGAGGTGGCAGATGCGCTAAGCTTTGAATCAGCCTATTACTTCTCCAAGGTGTTCAAGAAGGTCGAAGGGGTGAGTCCCAGAGAATGGCTCAACTCTAAGCTGTAGCCGCATAGAGCAGTATCCTGTAGCAGTCATGCTTCCATGCGATCCCAAGCCGCTCATCTGTGATCGGGCAGACGGATATGGCAGCCTTAGCTATACCATATGCTTCTATCTCTGCCAGTTCCCCGATTCTTATCCTTATAGCATCACCCCGTAGCTTATCATCCGCCTTAAGCTCTGTTCCTTCGTATCCCGATGCATCATCGGTCAGAATATCCATATTATCCGCATATACTCTGTATACTATCCCTGCCGTAGCAGCATCGGATATGCAAGCGCTGCCGGTCACACCGTCAGACTCACTGTCAAGGAGCTTTGGCTTCTCATATGACATAAGTGTCATAACAGGTATCAGTCCGGTGTCCTTGCTCTTGTCCGGGGCTGTGACTATTCTATCCTCAATCCTTATCTCCCTATTCTTATCAAAGGTTACCTCCCGTACCACACTCTTTATACGCTTATCATCATATGCCTTAGCCATGTCAAACCGCATGTATGCCCTATCCGGTGTAAGAGATACCTCCGTATCCGATGCCCCGTACTCCATGCCGTCACGCTGACATATATCCGGTTCCTTATACTGCCCGGATTCCGCAGCCGTATCTGTATCCGCGGCTGCTGTATATGTCTTGGGCTTTGCCCCATATTCCATGAAGTTTAACGTATTATGATAAGCCGACTGCATGGTCCAGATATCATACCTGTCGGGAGAGAATGTCTTAGCCGTATATGTCTCCACGCCCAAGTCTATAAGCAAGGGCTTATTATCCTTATAGAGAGTTATGCTTCCCACATCATTGTGATTATGGCTGTCTCCGTTATTGCCCGCCTTGACCGCAAGAGTATAGTGATTGTCTCTTGCTATCATAAGACCAACACTTTCAAAGTACGAATCCTCTGCATGTACCTCTGTCACCTCATGTGCCATGACCTCATCATGATACATAAGCGTAAGCAGGTGATAGTATAGATTCTGTTCATCGAAGGCAAGCCTCTCCGTTGCGGTCAGGCTCTTGTAGTCCTTCGCCGTGAAGGATACATAAGCCTCATTATGCGTATGCACGGCATAGAGGTAATCCCTTACATCCCTGTGTCCGGGAAAAGGTGAACAATCCGCGAAGTTGATATAATATCCGTCTCCAACATACATCTTGACGATATATGCAGCTATATTCCCAATAAGTGCATCCTCATACAAGGGAGCGAAAGCATCCCCTGTTATCCTGTTAAGCACATCTATACATCCGAAGAGGCAGAGTCCCGCATGGGAATAGTACTGTGCACCTTCGTTGCAGCAGCCGTCCTCTCCGTATTCGTCCAGGAAGTAATCAACAGAGACAACAGCCTGCTTAAGCACCTTACATGACTCTTCCCTGCTCATGAAGCCCTTCTTACGGCTAAAAAGGGCAAGGAGGACATTCTGTGTGATCCACGGCGTCCAGTTACACATCGGCTCAAGACCGTTACCCATCCACCAGAAATGATATGTAAGATAAGGGATAAGTATGCGCTTCTTAATCTCCCTGTCCACATATTCACTTATATAAGGACTGATCGCACACAGCTTCTCCCTTAACAGGCTCTCCGTAAGTCCCACTATCTCTGCAGTCTCCGCCGCGAAGAGATCAATTACAGGTCTGTTCTCATCGGGAAGCTCAAGCTGCTTCTCGTCCCTTATATATGTATTATGAGCCGGTATACACCATGTAGTCTCCTCTAAGATCAGATACAGACCGTCAAGTATCTTATCAAGGAATCTCCCCTCTCCCTCCACACACTCAGCGAGCGTAAGTACGGTCAGCATCCTGCGTCTTAAGAAGTACTTCTCTTCGAAGTATACCCTGTTGCCGTCCTTAGAGAATCTTCTGTAATCCGACAGAAGCAGGGCCGGATAATCAGTATCAAGGTATCTTTCAGCCTGCTTAAGCAGGGCGATGCGCATGTCTGAATCCTTACTGTCCATGCATGAAGATAAGCTGTTCTCACCTATATTCGGAAAAGCAATCTCGGACAGGCAGACAGTATCACATATGCTGTTATACAGAGCCTCTGCAAGAGTATTATGCGTGTTCATTACCGTATACCTCTATCTGCGTAAGCGCAGGGAAAGGACTGGGATCATCCGCTTTGATCAGATCACGCAGTTTGATCCATCTTATATCCTTCTTATCTATATTGTCGAAGATATGGGGAGTGTCGATATGCTTATCGAATGTAAGCTCCCTGGTGCTTCCGTCAGAGAATTCCAGCACACCCTTTACCCACCAATTATCATGTGGGAAGTCTGCTCTTGTGTATATCTCTATCCTGTCTATATCTACCCCCCTGCCGAAGTCAAGCTTAAAGCAGGCATCATCCTGTCTGTTGATACCCCATGATTCGTATGGCCATTCACCGTGAGACCTTGTGGCGATACAACCGTCTATTGCATTACGTGCGGCGAATACCGCCTCGCCTCTTGTCTCCACATTGGCAGACGCATGCGGGTACACACCCTCCACATCATGCTGGTCGAAAGGATTGAGCGCCAGATTCTTATAGGCTCCTATCTCATATTCTTTTGCTTCCCTTATGGAGATATAGTGTCTGTTACCGAAGAAAGCAAGAGGGTTGTAGCTTGTCTTCTTCTCATAGAAAGGCACGGTATATATCACTCTTTCCGTCTCAATAAGCACTAGCGCTTCCTCTATGGCGGCGTCCACCTTGACCTTATAGAACCGGCCCTTTTTAAGACCGCTGAATTCTATGATATCACCCTTACGGTACTCTCCGTCCCACGCAAGCACTGCCTGTGTCTGCCCTGAGCTTTCTGCCTTATTCACATGATCCCAGTCATTATATACTTCTATCTTCACTCATTACCTCCGTCTTATGCGCCGTATATAAGGCATGGCCTAAGCCCACGGCTGTGCCGTGCACTCATACTGCGCAGATTACTGTCAGTCATGATAATCCATGCCAAACACTCTGTGTGAAAATATGATATCGATCATATTTCCACACTAATACTATACCTTGACCGCATGACAAAAAAATGATTTTTTATTCTCAAAAGATGTAATTTCTTAGACTCAGATATGGAATCTCCGGAACAGCTCGCGCTTAGCCCTGTCACCGCCGAGTATCAGAGTACCCGACAGCAGCAGCACCGATACTGCCAGCGCAATATATACTATATTAGGATATGTGATCACGCCAAAAAGGCTTAAGATAAGCATGAATACAGACACAACCACAAGGAATATCTCAAGAGGGATATAACTCTGCCAGTTGCGGATATTGACAAATAACAGGATGAAGGTGATGAGGCTGAGCAAAAGGATCGCCGATGGAAGCACCGCATTAAGCGACCACCCTCTAAAGCCTGTCAGAGCATCTATACCGATCAATATGGCAACAGCTATAAAGGTCAGCCACAGTGTCTTGGACTGATAGCCCACTCGTCCCGTTATTGCCATACGAAGTGCAGTATTAACATATACGAGTATCAGTCCTATTATGACAGTCCATGCCACAAAGGGTCTTCCTATGATATTGGCAAGCATGAGTCCCATCATGGCTACCACACTTGTAAAGAGCACAAGTCTCTCTGCAAACCTGAATCTTCTTACACTTACCGCCGCATTGGGGTACATACCGTTATAAGTTATGTCAACTACACCGGCGGCATTTTTTTCATTGCCTGCGACAGATGCATGTCCAACATCCAGCACACTGTGACACAGCGGACACTCACATGTATTATCCAGTATATCTACTCCGCACTTATTACATCTGCTCATTGTCTTACAAATACTCCGTTAGTCTCTATCTTAACATCCACACCGTCTTCAGTTATATGCTTGAAGAAGGCCCTCTCCACTGAGGTATCGGATAATATGGTACTGAAGGTGAATACATATTCATCCCTGAAGGCACATATTGTTCCTTTTAAGAACTGTCCTTTTGACATCGCTATATTGGCATGGAATCTCTCTATATACGGTTCATATACATCGTCAACCTGTATCTTGCCTATATTGGTCACTGTGGTTGTATTGGCAAGCGCCGACTGATTGTAGACTATCCTCATGGCGATACTCTTAAGCGGTAACGGGAATATACGAAGCCAGATATTCTGCTGGTTAGCTACCCCGTATGAGAAGAGATCCTCCAGATGCTCTTTATTTATCTGGCTTTTAAGGCTTGCGTTAATGATATCCACCACTTCTCTGAAATCATACTCCTTCTCTTGAGGATGGAATTCAGCGGATACCATCATGAAGAAATTCTTGGTGGTTATGGAATCATAATAAGGTCTTAGATTAACAGGCACCGCTATCCTTATAGGCTTATCGGACGAACCCCTTTTAAGGCATGCCACATATACGCTGTAGGCGAAGCAGGCAACCAGATAGGTATTGACTGATACTCCATAGCTTCCCGCTGCCTCCTTTAGCTTGTCTATAGGCATATATCCGTGCATGAGTCCGAATTCACCTGCCGGCAGCTTCTCTCCCTTTATAAGATATGCCCTCTTTCTCTCGAACCCTCTCGGCTTGCTTCTCTTGAAGTTCCTTACAAAGCTGTCATCTAAGTTAAGGGAGGTATATGCTGCCAGAGAGTCCCTGTTGGTCTTAAGTTCATCATGCTTAAGGCGTAAGTACTGATAGGTAAGCTCTCTTAAGAAATTGATCCCACCCATTCCGTCCGTAAGGACATGGAATACCTCAAGATTGATCCTCCTGCCGTAGTATGAGACTCTGAACAGATAGCTGTGATTGAGGTTCGGTCTTATATATCTGCATGGGAAGGTATGCTCCATCTCAACCTTCGGTGCAGGCTTGCCGTTCTCCTCGAAATAATACCAGAAAAAGCCTTTCCTCAGACGCACATTAAAGCCGTCAATCTTGGGCAATACAATGTCAAGCGCCTGCTGTAAAAGTAAGGGCTCTATCTCCTCCCGAAGCGTCACACTTATGCGATAGACATTGGTCATGTTCTCCCCCGCAATGGCCGGGAAAAGGTTGGCTGTATTATCCAGCCGGTCCCACCGTATCACTCTGTCTGCGGAATAGACCTTCTTACCTGCTGCCCTTCTGACCTTATCCTTTTTAACGCTATCAGTCTTATCCGTACTTTTGTCTCTAACCTTATTACCCTTCATCATTCAAGCCCTTTAAGCGCCTCTACCATATTGATGTCATTTACCTTTTACAGTCCCTACCAATAAATAATAGTTAAACATAAACCCCATGTCAAGGCAAGGCATTGTCCATAATACAGGCAATACGGGTTTGTTTTGGTTTAACAAGTGTGATATTATATTCTACGGTAGTTTTATATCCTTTATGAGAGGTAACAGATGAAAGAGTATGTATTAGGTAACGGTGCTATAGCATTGGGGGCATTGTCTTCCGGCGTCAATCTGGTCGCCGGATACCCCGGAACCCCGTCTTCCGAGATCATAGAGACTATCTCCAAATATCCGCATGACGGAATACATCTGGAGTGGTCGGTGAACGAGAAGGCAGCTCTTGAGGTTGCTGCCGCCGCTGCATATAGCGGGGCGCGTGCGCTGGTAACAATGAAACAGGTCGGATTGAACGTAGCCTCCGATCCGCTTATGTCTCTTGCTTATGTAGGTGTCAAAGGCGGACTGGTCATAGTAAGCGCAGACGATCCGGGACCGATATCTTCACAGACAGAGCAGGATACAAGGCGTTTTGCCGATTTTTGCAGGATACCCGTGTTTGATCCTTCAACTCCCGAAGAAGCTTACGCAATGGTCAAAGATGCCTTTGAGTATTCGGAGAAATACAATACACCGGTTTTGCTAAGACCAACGACCAGAGTCTGTCATGCATATGCATCCATAGAGGTGCCGGATTCCTACAGTCCGAAAGAATATGAAGGCTTTGTCAAGGACTCGCATAAATGGGTCATCTTCCCCAGACTATCATATATGAACCACGGTATGATTGAGGAAAGAAATGTTAAGATCGGGCAGGAGCTTTCCAAGTATCGTTTTAATATCGCCACCGGTAGCGGTACTAAGGCAATCGTCACATCGGGTGTAAGCTATGCTTATGTTAAAGAGTGTATCGGAGACAGACAGGATGTAAGACTTATAAGAGTAGCTACGGCATTTCCTTTTCCCGATGACTTTATGACGGATGCGCTTGATAAGGTAAGTGATGTTTTGTGTATCGAAGAACTGAGTCCCTACATTGAGGAACAGATACTTAAGATAGCCGGACGTAACAAGCTGGATATCAATGTATATGGAAAGCTTGACGGTACTGTACCACATAATGGTGAAATGAGTACCGAACTTGTCTCGGAAATACTCGGCAGGTATTTGAACACGGAGCTTAAAAAGGAATATATTGACACTTCCGATATGCCCACGCTTCCGCTCAGACCTCCGGTATTGTGTGCGGGTTGTCCCCACAGGGCTTCATTCTATGCAGTCAAAAAGGCAATGGCCGGCCGGAAGGCATATTACTGCGGAGATATAGGATGCTATACCTTAGGGAATGCGATGCCTTTAGATATGGTTGATACATGCCTGTGCATGGGTGCAGGTATCACTATGGCACAGGGTTTTGCGCATACGGATGACGCGGTATGCTTTGCATTTGTAGGAGATTCAACATTCTTCGCATCAGGTATGACAGGTGTAGTCAACGCCGTATATAACGAAGCCGATATGATCCTGTGCGTGCTTGATAATTCCACCACCGCCATGACAGGACATCAGCCCCATCCGGGCACAGGACGCAATATGATGGGCAACATAGTGGATAAAGTCGATATCGCAGGGGTCCTTAAGGGAATCGGGGTAAAGAGCGTTGTTACTGTCGATCCGCTTGATCTTAAGCAATCGACAGATGCGGTCAAGGAGGCTGCCGGATTAAAGGGTGTCAAAGCCATAATCTTCAAATCTCCGTGTATCGCGATCACGAAGCCCAAGGACAAATGCAGCATAGATACGGATAAGTGCATTAACTGTAAGAAATGTATAAGGGAGATAGGGTGTCCTGCACTCATAACCACGGATGGTCATGTTACGATAGATGTTAATCTGTGTACGGGCTGTGGGCTTTGCAGCCAGATCTGCCCCGTATCCGCGATAGGAGGTAAGAGTGATGAATAAAGATATCCTGATATGCGGAGTCGGAGGACAGGGAACCGTACTGGCATCCAAGGTATTAGCCGCTGCTGCTGCGGCGGCAGGCGAGGTCATTCATTCTGCCGAGACTATAGGCATGGCACAGAGAGGAGGCTCTGTAACAAGCCATGTGCGAATAGGTGAAGCTGCACATTCTCCGCTTATCCCTTTTGGAAGTGCGGATCTGCTCCTTGCTTTTGAACCTGCGGAAGCGGTCAGAAACCTTAGATATCTTAAAAGCACAGGTGTTGCGATAGTAAATGTCTCTGCCACCAAGCCGGTGACCGAATCACTTAAAGATACGGGATATGACGGCAGCAATATGGTTGAGTATATTAAGAAAAAATGCGAATGTATATTTGTCAATTCCGATGAGATATGTAAGCCTTTCGGATCATCCAGGTTTTTTAACATCATAATTCTGGGGATTGCTGCAGGAAGCGGTAAGCTTGGTCTGTCCCCGGATAATCTTTTGCAGCAGATAGAAAAAAGAGTTCCAAAGGCATACGCAGACATCAATAAGAAGGCTTTTCTGACCGGACTTGAAATAGGTCGTACATCCGGCAGTAGATGAACATGAATGGAGGATTAAGATGAGAATTAATGACAAACAGCTTGAACTGGTTGACAGGCAGATAAAGCGTATACTTGCAAGCGGCAACTATTACAGCGAGGTGTATAAGAAAGCCGGTATCACCGGGATATCTTCCCCTGAGGATTTTGAGAAGATCCCTTTTACCGACAAAGCAGATCTGAGGAATGCATATCCGCTCGGAATTCAGGCTGTTGCCGATGAAGAAGTGGTCCGCATTCATTCATCATCGGGAACCACAGGCAAGCCTGTGATCATACCCTATACTGCCAAGGATGTTGAGGATTGGGCGACCATGTTCGCCAGATGCTATGAGATAGCGGGAATAACAGCCAAGGACAGGATACAGATAACTCCCGGCTACGGCTTATGGACTGCGGGTATAGGCTTTCAGGCAGGTTGCGAGAAGCTGGGCGCCATGGCGATACCCATGGGTCCCGGTAATACCGAGAAGCAGCTCCAGATGATGATAGACCTTAAGTCCACCGTTATATGCGCAACATCTTCATATGCACTGCTTCTTGCGGAGGAGATCAACAAGCGCGGTCTTAAGGATCAGATCAATCTTAAGAAAGGAATTATAGGCTCTGAACGCTGGAGCGAAGCCAAGAGAAGGTATATTGCCGCCGAACTCGGCATAGAACTGTATGATATATACGGACTTACTGAGATCTATGGTCCGGGTATAGGTATTAACTGTTCCGACCAGACCGGAATGCATATCTTTGATGATTATCTGTATACAGAGATCATCGACCCCGTTACGGGAGAAGTCCTTCCTGACGGAGAAGAAGGTGAGATCGTTATTACCACTCTTGTGAAAGAAGGCGCTCCGTTGATCAGATTCCGCACACACGATCTGTCAAGGATCATCCCAGGAGAATGCAGCTGTGGAAGGCATTACCCCAGACTTGACACTATCATCGGCAGAAGTGATGATATGTTCAAGGTACACGGAGTCAATATGTTCCCCAGTCAGGTCGAAGAGATCCTCGGACTTGTTGACGGAGTATCAAGCGAATATAAGATCGATATCGCACATGATGATAACAATAACAGGGATATAATCATGGTGACTGCCGAGGCTGAGGGAAGAGTTGATTTCGCTGCAACTGCCGAAGAAATCAAGAGACTCTTTAAGTCCAGATTAAATGTCACCCCAAAGGTGTCGATAGTATCTATGAATACGCTTCCGAGATCCGAGAAAAAGACAAAGCGTGTATTCGATCATCGTGAAGAATAAGAAAACGATATTGAAGATGAATACTGAATAATCAGTTTATACTTTTCACAAATATTTAATAACATTTGTTAGCACTCGCTCTTGACGAGTGCTAATAACAGCGGTATAACATACTTGCACGAAGGGAAGAGATCCGGAACTCAGGTTCCGGGTTTCCTCATCTCCCCTTGCGGCATATACCACAGCAACAGCCCTGAACAGCATCCAGGACCGAAAATAAAAGGAGGTTTGACTTATGTTGT